>JALQTV010000251.1 GCA_023268675.1 Saprospiraceae bacterium
CCATTGTTGGCGCAAGCCAAAAAGCCTTGATTTTACACTTATAAGCCGGCAATGACTCGCCCAACATGTGCCATGCCAGCGCTTTGCGGTCATAATACCAAAAGGGAATTTTATCCGGGAAATAATGCCTTTTCATGGCTTCCAAATTATCAAGCATGCGATGAGCCGTACTGATATTGCCTCCGCCGGACCAGTAATAGCCCAATGGTGTAGGAATGCAGACAAAATTGTCGGTGATGCGAGCCAGTCGAATCCAACAGTCATAGTCTTCCCAGGCGATGAACTCTTTGTTTTCCAGAAATCCTTCAAGCTTGTGAAGGAGCTGAGTTCGAACCATGGTTCCGGAGGTAGGCAGTGTATTTCCGAAGTGTAATAAATCATCGCAAACAGGTTGTTTTACCTGCCGGATATCCATGACCCGGTATTTTTTTGACCGAAGGTCGGAGACGCTATACAAAGCATGGTACACTACATCGGCTCCCCTTTGGAAGTATGGCAGGCATGTTTCGAGTTTGTCGGGTGCCCACCAGTCGTCCGAATCCAGAAAGGCAATGATATCGGCTTTGGCATGCAGGATTCCGGTATTTCTAGCGCGTGCAGGTCCTCCGAAATTTTTGCCGGGGAAAAAGCGCAGATCCAGGCGATTGCTATAACTGCTCACCACTTCTGCTGTATTATCGGTAGAACCGTCGTCGCAAACCAATACCTCGAATTCCCGAAACGTTTGGGCAAGCAGGCTATCGAGGCATCGGCCCAGGTCTTTTGCCCGGTTGTAGGTGGGGATGATGACGCTGATTTCAGGAATTCTATTGTCTGTAACCATTAGGTTGTTTCTTGATACACCTCGTAATAAGCTTTAAGGGCATTTTCCAATTTGAAAAGGCGGTTGAATTTTTCCAATCCTTTTTTTCCCATTTCGTTTACCTTATCGGGGTTTTGTAAAAACCAAAGCATGGCGGCTGCCAGTGCTTCGGCATTTCCTGGATCGCAGAGAAACCCTGTTTCCCCATCGTCGATTTGTTCCGGCATGCCGGCAACACGGGTTCCAATCACCGGACGCGCCGTAGACATGGCTTCGATCACTACAAAAGGGAAGTCTTCATAATCCAATGAAGGCAGGATGAGGATGTCCACAGGTTTTAAAAAGATGCGATAATCCCATTTTTCTCCAACGAAAAAGACATGCTCTTCCAATTTCTTACTTTTTACGGCTGCTTTCAGCAGGGGTGCCCGAGGACCATCCCCTATGATTTGTACCTGAAACCTACCACTTATTTCAGGATGCTCTCTGAGCAAGCACTCTACGGCATCAAACAGTACCAAATGTCCTTTTCTTTCTGCAAATATTGCCGCAACTGCGAAAACCAAAGGTGAGGTTGTTTTTTTGGCCACAGTCGAGAGTTCATCCTGCGAAAGTCCAGGTATTCCATTATAGATAGGTTTCAGTTTGTTTTCGGGAAGCTTTAACTCTTTATGCAGAGAGTGGGAGGCACTGAGGGAGCCGGTAATAAAGGTATCAACACAGGCTTTTACCAACTGATCCGTCAAATATTGTTTCCAGCGAATATAATGGCTGTAAGGCATGGTCATATTATTGATTACCATTATTATACGTCGAACACCAGCCAGTCTCCCTGCTACTGCTGCTGCCCTGACAGACATGGCACCTGGGTAAGCTCCATTGTTGAGGTGCAGGATATCCGGTTGTATTTTTTTGAAAAGTCTAAAAAGCACGATGACATCCCAGCAGAACAGCAAGCCATTTAAAAGCAGGCGAGCAGGCCTCAAAATAGCGGTTTTTAGCTTGGAAGGCAGCCAATCAGGAAGTAAGTCCCGGTTGTGAAGATCGTAAAAACGCAAAGGGTAAAGGGGAATCTTCTTTTCCAGGCGCTTCATAAACCCCTCACGATACCGTGGAAAATCATTGAAGCTAAAACTCAGTTCATAATTTTGTCTCAGTCCTTCATCGTGGAAAAAATGGATCAGCATGTTTTCTGATCCTGCAAAGAAAGTGTTGTCAGAGTGGAAGTGAATCTTTTTTATCATGGTTTTTTAGTGGCTGTGAACTGAAAGCTGTTTACTGATTCCCAAAACTTCCCAAAGACATCCGGTATAGTCTATTCGATGTAAAAATACCCTGAGTCCCCGCTTAGCCACGGAGAGGTAATCCGGTGCCAGCCAGTTATCATCGTCACAAAAAACAGCAATCTCATAGGCGGCCTCTTTAAGGCCTTTGACCCGTGCAAAAGCCTGACCGGGGGTTCGCTCTTCGACTATTTTTAGTGGAAAGGGGGCTCCCAGTTGCAGCCACAAACGCCGGGCAACGGAAACCGTCTGATCCGTACAGGCATTGTCCACCAGGATAATTTCGTACGGCAGGCGGTCGGATTGTTTTTGCTTGCTAAGGGCTGTGAGCGTGGGCGGTAGTTTTGCTTCGCTGTTGTAACAGCAAATGATGACCGAGACTCCCGGCTTCAGTGCAGTGGCATTAAAATTCATAGTCAAACATTTTGACATCTGCTGCATACCAATCTCCCACCAGGTTCTTCAGCTCGGGAGAATAGTAGGCTGTATAATCTTTTCTTTGTGGCGTAGCATTCATGGTTCGTAAAGGAACCTTGGGCAAATTGAGCCGCTCAGCTATCAAAGCGATGTCCTGATCGTAGTTTTCCAGCCGTCCTATGAAGTCCATGTTGTGGACAGGCATCAATCGGGTTTGTAAACAAAGGTGACCATCACAGGTTCGAAGATCTAATCCGGCTACACAATCCTTTACGAAATATTCAAAATCTTGCATTTTTTTCAGCTCCTCCGGCGAAAAACCGTATAAATTAGTGTTGACAACCTTGTCCTTCCAGGCTGAAACCAATCTGTCCCAGGGGTTTCGAACGAAAGTAAACTTGAACCAGGAACCATACAAAGCAGGCAGGTAATAACAGTCCATGGCGTATTCGGCATCCATCTTTACGCCGACGTCCCGCAGAAAAAAAAGAGTACTGTTGGTAGCTGCTTTGGGTATCCGAAACCACACCATTTTTTTTTCACTGGAAAGGGTAATATTGAAAGGGCCATAAGCCGAAAGGTTGGCCAGGTAGCGATCTGTTAATTTGAAACCCAACCTGATCAATCGGCTGCCGAAAGTCAATTTTGAATGGTAGTACTGTCCCGGAGACGGTTTTGTCCTAATCATATTATATTTTTTGGGCTTCTACAAACAAAGAATCCGGTTTGCGGACCATACCATTGATGGTATCCAGTTGATACGTGTTCCAGTTGGGAACTGCGCTTTCGAAGGCGGTACAGATCCTGAATCTGCTAAAACCATTTTGTGCCAACAGCCTTTCCAACGAAAAGCGATCGTACATCCACAGGTGGGGTTCGCCTCCAAGGCGATAGCGCCCGACACGCTCGTATTTGTTGCGATAGCGCAGCAAGCTATTGGTAATGCTTTTGAATATTTTTTTTAGTGCAGAAGGCTCTTTGCGCTGCAGGATTTTATCCCTCATGTCCAACCCTGCCAGCCCAAATCGCTCTCGCAGCAAATCTTCATTGGGTAAGGGTTCTCTTTTTATCCACGCTTCCATGGCTCCCCCCGGCAGGTTGCGCAGGCCCTGGTCCAGCATTTCGATTACCGACCAGTCGTATTGGTCACCAACAACTTCATTTTTTGGCGAAGCCAGAGATTCCTCCAATGCCCTTAGGTAATTCTTGGCTAGCTGTTCCAGGTCGGGAATGGCGATGCGCAGGGTTCCTCCCGGGCGGAGCACCCGGTAGCACTCGCGAATCAGTTGCTCCCCATCGGCTTTGGAGAAATGTTCCAGCACGTGAGAGTGGTACACCAGGTCGAAAGAAATGTCTGGCATGGGAATCCCTTGCAGCAAGTTGTGGGCGATGACTCCCGGACCGAATTGCAAGAAATCCACATTGGTCCATTCCGGTTCGGACGAATAGTGGTTGCCGCAGCCAATGTTGAGGTAGTGTGGTTGGTTCAATGTTTTCGATTTTGATTGCTGCACTTAAAGTAATTGACCATGATAATCCAAAATTTAGCCAAAAAAGATTGCGTTTTATGAATTTTGACTATTCAGCATCCAAAAAATTCGAACTATGCTTGTTTTCTTTGTGCTAGAATCTTTTGGTAAAACTCAAGTGTAAGAGCTTCACTGGAAGGTTGCAAAGAATAGCTTCTGGTAATTAGGATCAGACTATTTGCTGAATAGTTACAAATCATTTCTCAAAAAAATTCTATTTCCCCTGTATCCTCAGAAACAGATAGTACATTTTCTCTGCGAGGAAATACAAGGCATTATACCCTGATACCATTCGAAACCATTCTTTGCGAAGTTTGCGGCGCTTTAGCTTTGGATATAGTTCC
>JALQTV010000252.1 GCA_023268675.1 Saprospiraceae bacterium
GATTTCTTTCACTGTTTCTTTGGGAGAGATTTCCAGTTCCCGCTTGGTCTTTTTTCCAACCCTGAGTAAATTTCGGTGGTTAGCCATTCGAACCCTGAAAAATTCATCCAGATTTGAAGAATAAATGGCAAGAAACTTGATCCGTTCAAACAAAGGGACAGATTGATCTTTAGCTTCCTGCAACACTCTATAATTGAAAGACAGCCAACTGATATCTCGGTGGAGGAAAGGCATTTCGTCTTCCAGAGCTAGCATTTCTTTGCTTAATGGATATGTTGCCATAGATGGAGTTGTTGGGTCTGACTATCAGGTTTCATTTAATCAAAAAGACTTATTTGCCCGTTCCCTGGATCAAGCAATATAGGTCCTCTTGTTTGAATTGTTTTTTCTTCTCTTATTTTTCCATAAATATAAGCTGCTAGCTCGGGAGCTAAAAGATTATCTGGTTCATGACCGAAAAAATAAATTTCACCTAACCCGCAGGCTGCCCAATCTTTGATTCTTTCTATCCAGCTATCTATTCTCTGGTAATCTGTGTGGTGGAGGCTGTTTCCTACAAACCTGATCATAGAAAAGTTACCGCTGAGATGCATGTGCAATACATCTCTTCTTCCAGCAACATCTGTAATGACCATCCCGTGCCCGTTTTGATGTAATTTCTCGACGATCTTTTGCAGTGCGAGGTTGCCACTGAACCACTCAGGGTGTCTTAGTTCGATGGCAATTCGGAAGCCGACAGGGATTTGATCTAATAGTTTTTGAAGGGCAGGCAGCGAATCCGGACCAAAATATGGAGGGAATTGTACGAAAACAGGCCCTAACTTTTCTTCCAATAAGCTAATTTTTTCAATGAATAGTCGGAGTTGCCCGCTTTCAATACCCAAGTCACGTCTATGACTGATTTGCTGAGGCATCTTAGGGCAAAACCGGAAGTCCGATGCAGATTGCTGGTACCACTGTGTAATGGTTTTTTCGTTTGGAATCCGATAGTGAGTGGTATTGAATTCAATGGTGTTGAATTGTCGGCTATAGTGATACAGGAAGTCCTTCGTTTTGACCCCGGCAGGATAAACCCTGCCTTTCCATGAGGGCATGCTCCATCCGGTTGCCCCAGAATAAAAAAGTAGTTTTGAGGTTGAATGTCCGGGTAATACAATTTTATTGAAATCAGGTTCAGGCCTCAAAGTGAAATCTATCTCCGCAAAGTTTGCAGTCTTTCCGAAATCCATACGCTTTTTTGATCTGTAAATTAATCTCCAAAATGGTTTTTTCTTCAAATCACAAAAAGAAGTGACTTAATTAAAACTTAATACAGGAAATTTGGCTCTTGGTTTTAATTTTGTGAAACCTTATTTGATTAAATCACCAATAATCAGAAGTGGGAGTTTACATTTGCCCACCTTCGTTTAATTTTTAAGCTTACAAAAGATCAAAATACCTACATTATGACAAGAGCAAAAATTGTTGCTGGCAATTGGAAAATGCACATGGATTTGGAGGAGGGCAAAGCTTTAACAAGTGAAATTCTCAAACAATTGCCAGATGGAGGTTCCACAATAATTTTAGGGACTCCTTTTATTCATTTGGCTACCATTGCTCCCATGCTTACTTCTCATAACAACGTGGTCGTTGCAGCTCAAAATTGCCATCAGGAAGCTTCTGGAGCTTATACAGGTGAAATCTCAGCTGCCATGATAGCCTCCACAGGTGCCAAAGCCGTGATTTTGGGGCACTCTGAACGTCGCAGTTATTTCGCTGAATCTGATGAAATGATATACAATAAAACAAAAGCAGCTTTGAGTCAAGGGCTACAACCTATTGTTTGTGTAGGGGAGAGTCTCGAGCTTAGGGAAGCGGGGGAGCATTTATCTTTTGTGGCGACTCAATTGAAAAAAAGTCTTTTCGGCCTTTCTGGCAGTGATTTTGACAAAGTTGTCATTGCTTATGAACCGGTATGGGCAATTGGAACAGGAAAAACGGCGAGCCCGGAACAAGCACAGGAAATGCATGCCCATATCAGAAAAGTGGTAGCAGAAGCGTACGATTCAGAAACAGGAGATAAGGTTAGTATCCTATACGGAGGTAGTGTCAAGCCGTCCAATGCGGTTGAAATTTTTGGCAAACCCGATGTAGACGGTGGATTGATAGGTGGCGCTTCACTAAATGCTGACGACTTTATAGCAATTGTAAAGGCGCTTTCCTGACAAAGGTGTTTTTGCGTTGCTCAATTAGCCTAATAATCTACTAAATTTTGTGGAGTTTGGGTAGCAAAATAAGGTGATTGGTAAAAATACCGATCTTAAATTTTACCTTTGTGTATTTGTTAGTCAAAAAAGCGACGCATGAATAGTATTGTGACACAGCGTTTTGTCAAATGTCATGATAAACTGAAACAGGAAAACAGGATAAAATCCAGCAGGCAATTTGCAATATCTCTTGATTATCTACCACAGAGTTTGAGCGAAATCCTGCGAGGAAGACGCGATGTTACGATTGAATTGATCCGTAAAGCAGTCCAGGTATATAAGGTGAATCCGGTTTTTTTGTACACAGGAGAGGGGAGTATGTTCGCATCAGAGGAAGAAAAGCGAGATGTGAGGGTACTAACTGTTTTGTCTAACAGCAATGCTGAGGAAAGAATTGTCCATGTACCGCTAACAGCCCAACCTGCTTATGCTGACGAGTGCAGCAACCCTGAATTCATAGAAAGCCTTCCTTCTTACAGCTTGTCAGATTACAAATACCGTGTAGGAACTTTTCGCTCTTTTGACGTAGGGGGAGATTATATGCTTCCAGCTTTATTGGAAGGAGACAAAGTGGTTGCAAATTTTATTGAACCTGCATTATGGGAAACCGGTATACAGGACAATCATGTGTATGTAATAGTCAAATATGGTCAGGTATTAATCCGAAGGGTTTTCAATAAGTTAAGGAGTGATCGGGTCCTGGAACTGTATGCAGACAATAAAAGTTATAATCCTGAATTTCTGCCTCCCTCAGGCATCAAAGAAGTTTGGCACATTAATTCAAAAATAAGTCCTTTCCTTCATAGTCCTGATAAATGGCAAAAGCAACTGATGGATGAACTTAAAGATACCAGACAAATGATGCTCAATCAAACAAAATTGATTCATTCACTTCACGAGACGCTTGAAAAGCTCAGTGCGAAAGATAGCTGAAATGGAGAACAAATCGTTTACCCACTGCACAGTCCGCTTCATCAATCTCAATGGTGGTTTTTGGGGGGTTATTGACGATGAGGGAAGACAGTGGCGACCACTGGAGATTCCCCGGGAATTACAGCGAGATGGATTATCTGTCATGGTCAGATTCGTTGTAGCGAAGGAAGATTTCTCTGTTTTTATGTGGGGACAACCTGTTCAAATAATGGAGTACCATTTAGCAGAGGATTGATTCAGTTTCGTTTAACCCACCAGTTTTGGTCGAGGTGTTTTATTTCAGATAGATCATTCTTTTTAGTCAACCACCATTGCAACGCTGCCTTAGCTGCAACTTGAGCGGACTCAATTTGCTGTTCCATTAGTGTTTCTGGAGAGTAATGTTGTTGAACAAAATGAGTGTCGAAATTACCGTTTAAAAAATTGGCATGATTGAGTACAAAGGCCCCGAAGGAAAGGGTGGTAGCAACTCCTTCGATTTTGTAGTCATGGATTGCTTGTATCATTTTTTGGATAGCCTCCTCACGGTCATTTCCCCAGGTAATGAGTTTCGAAATCATAGGGTCGTAATAGATGGGAATATCCATGCCTTTACGGTAACCATCGTCTATCCTTATTCCCGGGCCTGCAGGTGGGGTGTAACAAGTTAGGGTACCCACACTAGGTAAAAACTGATTTAAGGGATCTTCCGCGTAAACCCTTAATTCCATGGCATGTCCGCTAATTTCCAGATCTGTTTGCTTGATAGAGAGCGTTTCTCCTCTGGCGATTCTTATTTGTTGTTCCACCAGATCTACTCCTGTAATCAATTCCGTCACAGGATGTTCTACCTGTAGGCGGGTGTTCATTTCAAGAAAATAGTAGTTGAGGTTTTCGTCTAAAAGAAATTCAACTGTTCCTGCGCCGACATATCCACAGGACAAAGCAACTTTTACGGCATCCTGTCCCATAGCGGCTCTTTTTTCAGTACTTAGGATTACCGATGGAGCCTCTTCCACAACCTTCTGGTGTCTTCTTTGGATGCTGCATTCCCGTTCGAATAAATGGATCACATTTCCATGTTTATCTGCCAAAACTTGAAATTCAATGTGTCGGGGTGAGGCGACATATTTTTCAATAAAAACTGCGCCGTCGCCAAAGGCAGCTTGTGCTTCGCTGATGGCTCTGGACATCTGGTCTTCAA
>JALQTV010000253.1 GCA_023268675.1 Saprospiraceae bacterium
AATGGCAATAAGGAAATTTCGAAGGTGGTTTTGGTTGTTTGAGCCTGTCCTTTTACGTCGGAGACGATAATGTCCAGGTGATACAAACCTGCATCAAGACTGGAGGCATTGAAGGTAGAACCGGCAATTACAATGGAGTCGAGTGTTCCGGACAAACTTTTTTCAGCAGAGGCTAATTCTGTTCCTGCGTCAGTAGAAAGCGTCACTGTAGCAGAGGACAAAGGAGAAACTGAGCCATCCACAAATTTTACAACAACGTTGAAGTCGCCCTTCACTACTTTGTTTCCGTCGCCGGGGCTGATGCTCAGAATGCCGGGAGGGAAATCTGTCAGGGCAAGTGTATCGAGTTCATCCTGGCAAGACTGTACCAGCAGAGAACCGATCAAAAGCAGAGAAAATATATTTAAAAACCTTTTCATGATTGCTTAAATTATTGGGTTGATTAATAACCTTGATTTTGGGTCAGGTTGGGGTTGGCCAACAGTTCGTTGAATGGAATGGGCAACAAATTTCTGTAAGCATCGGTAGCAGTACCGCCTGCCACGCCACCTTTCCATGGCCATACGCCATTTTCAGTGAATTGGTTGAAGCGGATTAAATCCTGCCGTCTGTGAGCCTCCCAGTACAATTCTCTTGCTCTTTCATCCAAAATAAAATCAAGGGTCAAATCACTATCGCTGATGTTGCCACTTTCGTCGTTGTATGCTCGTTTTCTTAGTTCATTGACATAGGTAGTTGCCTGGACCTTGTTGCCGCCTGCACCCCCTCTAAGCGTAGCCTCTGCATACATCAAATAAGCATCTGCCAATCGGAACATTGGATAGTCAATGTCAGTATGGGTCAGGTTCTGTCCCATTTCGCCTTCAGAGGTTACGTTTCTGAATTTTCCGATGGCATAGCCGTCGCTAAAGTTACTGATAGAGGCGATGGTTTTGCTTTGACCATCGGTGTGGAAAAGGGCTCTTTCATCAATTTCGCCTGTTTCGTCAGGGAATTGATCTACCAGTGCGCTGGTTGTTCTCAAACCACTCCAACCACCATCGATGCCATATTCTGCCGGATCCATGGTCCCACCTACAGGTGCGTGAGCCAGATAAGTCATGCCACCCCAGGTCTGAGTTGACAATCCGTCAAAAGGAATAGGGAAGATAATTTCGGGAGAAAGGTGGTTGTCAGCCTTGAACAAATCATCGTAATCTTCCTGAAGGCTGTAAGCACCGGAGTCGATTACTTTTTTGGCGGCAGCCAAAGCCTCATCCCAACGGGCAGCACCTGTATATACTTCTGCATTCAGGTACAATTTGGCTTGCAACATCCAAAGGGCTGCCTGGTCAACGCGGCCATATTCGCCTTGTTTTGGACCCGGTAGGTTGCCTTCAATGGCTTGCAATTCACCTACGATGAAATTGAATACATCGGCACGGTTGGCTTGGGTCGGAGGATTAGATCCGATTGGGTCATCTTCCGTGTAAAACGGGATGTCGCCAAACAAATCGATGCCATGCCACAAGCTAAGGGCTCTCAGGAATCTGGCTTCTGCACGATAAGTTTGTACCGCAGCTTTTCCTGCAGCACTTACGCCGCGGCTGTCCAGTTTGTCTGCAGCAGTTTCACGAAGGAATTCGTTTGCCATAGAAACCTGGAAGAAAACGCGGTAATACATTGCGTTGACAAATTGGTTGGCACTGGTCCATGAGTGGGCATGCAAGTCAGGCAGACCTTCATCACCCCATCCAATAACGGCTTCGTCAGTTGTCAGTTCCTGGAATTGCCAGTATTGGCGGAGGTAGTTGGAGAAACCCTCATCGAGACTGGAAATGTCTGCATTTCCAGCGGGGCCTTCCTGTCCGGTGACTGCCAGACCCGAGTAAATTCTGGCCAGAAAACGGATGTAATTGGATTCATCCTGAAAGAGGACGTCGGCTGTACTGGAACTTCTCGGTTCCAGGTCCAGGTCGGTACATGCCGAAAAACCTAGTGCGATGATTACCAAAGATAGTTTTAGTATTTTATTCATGGCTATAGTTTTTTTCATTTGATAAAATTACAGCCCCAGGCTCAATCCAAACAGGAATGTTCTGGATCTGGGGAATAGGTTGTTGTCAATACCATTGAATATTTCCGGATCCAATCCTGTGTATTCAGTCAGGACAAACAAGTTTTGACCGGTAGCATACAATCTAAGCGTTTTGTTGTTGGGCAAATTGCGGAAAGTATAGCCAAGGGTCATGTTGTCCATTCGAAGGAAAGAACCGTCTTCCAGGTAATAGTCTGAGAAGTATTGAGGGTCATTGAATCCAGTCTGCAAAACCGAAGTATGCAGGTTGTTCAGGAAGCCCTCGCGGATAGCAAGGTTTCTGTAGTAACCGTTGGAAGAAGCATTGTTGTTGTAGACATAGTTGCCCAGATTGCTTCTCAGGGTGAAGTTCAGGTCGAAGCCTTTGTAGTTGAGGGTAGAACTCAAACCAAACAAAGCGTCCGGAGCTGGTTTTTCAATCGGGCGCTTGTCCAGATCGCTCACCACACCGTCGTTGTTCAAATCTTCGTACATATCTGCCAGGTTGATTACACCGTCGTCGTTGTGATCCACACCGTCCACCAGTGGTTTGCCTGAAGCGTCCAGTTTGTGCTGGAACATGTAGAATGCATTGACTGCCTCATCTACCTGAAGAATTTGAATGTTATTACCAACACCACCTGCAATGCCTCCTGTAGGAATGCCCTTGTCAGAAGTACGGTCAATGGCAAGAATCCTGTTTTTGTTAAGTGCTGCGTTCAAAGAAATATCCCAGCTAAAGTCGGGCTTGTTGATCAGGTTGGCGTTCAAAGTCAATTCTATTCCTTTGTTTTCCAATTCACCGATATTGGTCAATACGCGGTCTGTCAGGTTGGTACCTGCAGGAACTGGTACGACGAAAAGGAGGTCATTGGTAACTTTTTCATAGTATTCCAAGGTACCATTGATGCGACCATTGGAGAAACCAAAATCAAGACCCAGGTTGAGAGATGCTGTTTCCTCCCATTTCAGGTTGGAATCATAGCCATCTGCACGAAGGGTGTTGATGAACTGATTTCCAAATTGGTATCTCGCTCTTACGGTACTCAAAGTGTACAAGGGCAGATAGCGGAAGTCTCCGATCTCCTGGTTACCGGTAATACCGTAGCTGGCTCTGAATTTCAAATCAGAGAAAATGCCTTGCAAACCACTGGCAAAATCCTCGTCAAGGATGCGCCATGCAAAGGCAGCAGATGGGAATACCCCCCAACGGTTGTTTTCGCTGAAGCGGGAAGAACCGTCACGTCTTACAGTAGCAGTGAAGAGGTATTTTCCTTTTAAGTTGTAATTCAAACGGCCAAAGAAGGAAATCAGCCTGTTTTCGATGACAGTATTGTACGCTTCAAACATGGTTGCGGGAATGGTACTGTCGTATCCGAAAATGTCTGAATCCAGGTCAAATGCTGTAAAAGCAGGGAATTCATTGGTGAAATTCTGGTAAGAATAACCGGCAGTAAGGTCGATTACGTGATCACCGCCCATGAAGTCTTTTTTGTAGTTCAGGTAAGCATCCATCAAAAGGTTCATCTTCTGACCATTGTTGATGTTGATCTCACCCGTTCTGCTGCTCACAGGAGGACGTTGGAAGGTAGTAGGTACAAATCTTTTGGATTGGCTGTTGTTGACATCATAACCCAGGTTCAACTTACCGGTAAGACCGGGAACAAAATTGGGTTGATAGTCAAATTCAATGTTTCCGATGCTTCTGAAACTTCTTCCAACGTTGTCAATTTGTTCGATCATTGACACCGGGTTTCTTGGTGTCAGCGCCAGACCATATTCGAAATAACCACCGAAGTCAGTGTTGGCAGGATCATAGACAGCTTGTGTAGGATCGAAGTTGGAGGCACTGCCCACCGGTCCCGGATCGTACACTTCGTTGTTAAGAGATCCTTTGATATTGGATCTGATTTTTAGCTGATCATCCAATAGGGAAAGGTCATAAGCCATAGCGATACTTGTTCTTTCCGTGCTGTAGGGCTTGACGATGCCTTCCAGTTTTTGGTAACCTGCAGAAACGCGATAGCCTACATTCTGTCCACCACCAGTTACGCTGATATTGTGGTTTTGACCCATAGCGGTGCGGGTAACCTCATCAAACCAGTCTGTGCGGGCGTTGCCCAAAAGGTTCAATCTGTCGGGACGCTTGAAAGTGACCACATTGATAAATTCATCTACACCCAGGATGTCAGGTGTTCCTACAAAGGAAGCACTGGAAAAATAGCCATCATAGGTGATGCTTGGTTTGGCACCTGCCTTACCTGATTTGGTTGTAATGATGATAACCCCGTTGGCACCTCT
>JALQTV010000254.1 GCA_023268675.1 Saprospiraceae bacterium
CTCCTTTTACGGAAGACCGATTGTTTAGGCTCCAGCGCAAGTTGACCCGTGGCTCCAGTCCTGAATAATCCGCCGCGACCTGCCCTTGGTCAAACTCCTCTCCTGTCTGGCCGTCAAC
Organism: Saprospiraceae bacterium; assembly: GCA_023268675.1. Taxonomy (GTDB): domain Bacteria; phylum Bacteroidota; class Bacteroidia; order Chitinophagales; family Saprospiraceae; genus JALQTV01. The sequence continues at coordinate 119 of JALQTV010000254.1, forward strand.
AAAAGGCCCAAATTGGGCAAAATATACAAATCTGAGACCTGCATTAATACTCAATCGGGAATTCACCTCCCATTGATCCTGAGCATACCAGGCAAATTCACCTGCATACCTAGGTTCAAGCCCATTTGTGAATTGCGTTTCTCCATTGGAAGCGCGGGTTACATTTGGTGTAAGCGTATGGTAAATGGCGTTGAATCCTACTTTTACCTGATGTCGTGAACTTGGAAAATAATCCAGATCTGTTTTGAAATTCCAGTCTTTCACTCCTGAAAGAAGGTTAAAAGTCCATTCCCCCTGACCGCCCTCAAAACCAAAATCGTAATCGTTGTAAATCAGAGTAGTGTTCAAAAATGCCCGAGCACCAAACAAATGATTCCACCTCAGCGTGGCGGTTGCATTTCCATAAGGCAAGCGAAAATCAAGTCCTCGCTGACTTGTTTTAAAACTCAGAATATCTCGACCAAAATAAGTACTGAAAAACAAGCGATCCTTGTCAGAAAACTTAAAATTAACCTTGGCATTCAAATCATAGAAATAATAATTTGTTCCTGCAAAGTTGCTTTTATTAATGAGCGGCTGTGCCAAATCGAGCAGATAGGTGCGCCTGGCCGAAACGAGGAAAGAACTTTTATTTTTTAGCAAAGGACCTTCCAAGGTAAACCGGGAAGCGATCCAGCCAATTCCTCCCTTTACCACATAGCTCTGATCGTTTCCTTCTTTCATGGAAATATCAATTACAGAAGAAAGACGCCCTCCGTAAGCAGCCGGCATGCCTCCCTTTATCAACTGTGTATTTTTGATGGCGTCAGGATTGAATACAGAGAAAAATCCAAGCAGGTGACCTGAATTATAAACAGGAGCCTCATCCAGCAAAATCAAGTTTTGGTCAGGCCCTCCCCCTCTTACATAAAATCCGGAACTTCCTTCTCCTGCGGACATGACTCCGGGGAGTAGTTGAAGGGTTTTAAGAATATCTACCTCTCCCATCAAAGCCGGCAATTTTTTTATTTGTTCGATCGGCAATTCCACAAATCCCATTTGCGGATCTTTGACAGACTGGTCTTCAGCCTTTGCCGCTACAACTACTTCGTCTAGTTGTAATCCTTCCATTAAAGCAACATTCAGGCGAATGTCACGATCTAATTTCAATCTCACGCTCTCACTGGCATAACCCAGGTAAGAAAATTCCAAATCATACAAGCCTTCCCGTAAAGACAAGGAATAAAAACCATAGGCATTGGTATTCACTCCGGTATTGGCACTGTCCCTTAAAAAAACATTGGCCGCTATCAGCGTTTCTCCACTCAATGAATCTCTGACATAGCCACTAATGGTGAACTTTTGTTGCGCGCGCAGCATAACAAATGGCAATAGTAAGAAAGGAAACAAAAAAGATTTCCAAGGTAAGGACAATCGTATCACAAAGAGTATATTTTTGATCATACAAAACAAACAGTTTTTACCTGATCAAGTTGCAATCACAACCTGTCAAAAACAAATTGTGATATCGCATCGAAGGATTTGTGCTGTTATGCGTTCTTTTCCAGGAAAGTGGAAATGATCCAGCCCTTCAAAAAAAAATGCGGCAAAAAACTGTATGGTTTTTTGCCGCAGGCAGTACAAACAAAAGGTTTTTGATTGCAGTTTATTCGTATCGGTAAGGTAGAAGTTTAGTGTCTTTTACAGTGGACAAAGTCATCAAAGTCTTCAACCTCTCAATTTCTTCAATCTGTGATAGAGTTTTGAACAACAATTGCTCATAGGTTGGAATGTCTTTACATACGATTTTCATTAAGAAGTCAGCCTCGCCTGTAATGATGTAACACTCTGTAATTTCTTCTATTGACTTGATTTTTTCCAGGAAATGATTGAGAGCATTTTCTTTTTGCCAAGCAAGAGAAACCAACACGAAAGTCTTGACATTCAATCCTATTGTTGGAGGATTTACATGTGCGTGATAACTTTCTATGATACCACTTTGCTCTAGTTTTTTGACTCTTTCAAGTGTAGGTGCCGGAGACAATCCAATTCTTTTAGAAAGATCCAGGTTTGTGATCTTACTGTTTTCTTGTAAAATTTTCAGGATTTTGAGATCGATTTTATCCAACTTTTCGCTCATGAGACAGACTTTTAAAATAATATTCTTAAAATCACTGGCAATATATGCAGGAATGAAATAAAATTCAAGCAAACAAGAAAAAAACCTATGTAAATTTTACGCAAAGTATTCAGATGAAAATTTTACAAGGGAATTTTGATAAAATACAAAAGGTCGGAGCATGGACAATGAATCCAACTCCGACCTTTCAAGCAAACGATTAACGTTACGGGAAAATTCCCAGTGCTGAATAATCGTCAGCAATTTTTTCTATTGCGCAAACAAATGAAGCTGTACGATAGTCGTTTATCCCTTTTGACAATTTTATATCGCGGACACTGTGATAAGCATTGATCATGGTTTCTTCAAGACCTGATCTAACCAGGTCTATCTCATCCGCACCTCTTGCGATCAAGGTTCTTTCGAAATCATCTACCTTTTTCTGGGTAGTTTTTTCGATGTAACTGATCAAATTGTCATAAGTTCTTTGATTGAACCTTTTTTCAAGACGGCCAAAGCGAGTATGAGATAGGTTTTTGAGCCATTCGAAATAAGAAACCGTCACCCCACCGGCATTTAGGAACAAATCCGGTAAAATCAATTTACCCTTTTCAAGTAGGATCTTTTCAGCCTCGGCTGTAAGTGGACCATTTGCTGCTTCTGCTATAATTTTTGCTTTTACTCTTGGGGCGTTGTCTGCGTGTATAGCGTTTTCCAAGGCAGCTGGCACCAAAATATCACATTCAAACTCCAACACCTTTTCCCTTTCTTCTTTGCCGAAGCTGATAGCTCCCGGATAATTCAAAATAGATCCGGTTTCTTTGCGGAAACGAATAAGATCGTGAATGTCTATTCCACTTTCTTTGTAAATCGCACCTTCTACTTCACCTATACCTACGATTTTCACATCGCCTTCATCCTGGGAAATCATGGCAGTATAGGAACCCACATTACCCAGACCCTGAACGGCCATCGTTTTCCCACCGATACCCGGTTTAAGGCCTAGTTTTTGCATGTCTTCAGCGACACTACATGCCTCTCTGATGCCGAAATAAACCCCACGCCCGGTAGCTTCGGTTCTACCTACAATACCATTCTGGCTAACAGGCTTTCCCGTAACACACCCTGCTGCATCAATCTCATTGTCTTTGAAAGTTCGGTAAGTATCATAAATCCAGGCCATTTCTCTGGGGCCTGTACCATAATCCGGTGCCGGGACATCGATTGCCGGACCAATAAAATTGCGTTTGACCAATTCCGAAGTATATCGTCTTGTGATACGCTCCAACTCCTCTTCTGTATAATCCCAGGGATTAATTTTAACACCTCCTTTGGCTCCACCAAACGGAACATCTACTATGGCACATTTGTAGGTCATTAGGGTAGCCAAAGCCATAACCTCATCCTGGTTCACATGCATACTGTATCGAATACCTCCTTTGGTAGGTAGCCTGTGGTGACTGTGCTGAACTCTATAGGCTTCAATAACCTTTACCTCGTTCCCTATTTTTACAGGGAAATTGAGGCGATAAACTGCATTACACACTTTGATTTGCTGCAGGATTCCGGCATCGATATCCGTAAACTTCGTGGCTTTGTCAAAGTAACTTTGAACACTTTGAAAAAAATTGGGTGCTGAACTACTCATGCTCCTTAATTTGGTTCTCTAATTTGGTTAGTCTTCTATCGAGTGCGATCAAAAATACAACCAATCCCAGGAATATGGCACCAATTACTGCTACCACGACGTACATCTTCCCCATACTCCGCATGAAATCTGTATCTGAACCTTGCGCAAAAACTGAATGAATGCTGCAAAAAAGTCCAAAAACTGTTACAAGCAATTGCCTCATATTTTTCCTTATTAATTGCCAAAAGTCGCTTTATTTTTTAATTTAAACAAGCCTAAAAAGGATTTTTCAATCGAATATCCCCATCCTACATTCTTTTGTTTAAGAAACTGAAATTCAGCTTATTAATTCGATAAACCAATTGGGAGATCCAAAACCCCAAAAGGGTCCAACCAATAATAGCAGGATAAAACACCATTCTCATCGTGTTGTCCAGATCTTCAGAGCCAAATGCAGGGTTGCCCCCTGCACCAGGATGAAGACTGTCTGTCATTCTGGGAATGATATAGA
>JALQTV010000255.1 GCA_023268675.1 Saprospiraceae bacterium
CTGGTTTGTTGCGGGTAATTGCTTCCCTGAGCTGTCTGTCTGATCGCTTGTGTTTTACTCTGGCAGGCGATGGCAATTTGAAACCTTGGCAGGATCTGGCTGCTTTGCTGCAGATTGAGGATGGTTTTTTGCAATTCAGGTCTGAAATGTCGGAACTGGAGGTGGCTTTTTGTATGGAGCAGCACGATGTCTTTGTTTTGTTCAGCTTTGCCGAAAACCAACCTTGTGTATTGCTGGAAGCCCAGGCTTGTGGCATGCCTGTCATTGCTACTCGTGTGGGTGGAGTGCCCGGAATTGTGCCGGATGAGCGATTTGGCATGTTGGTAGAGCCCGGCGATGAGGCAGCACTGGCACAAGTCATTGTTGAAGTGCTGGAAAAATATGATGGTTTTGACAGGGAACTCATTCGTTCGCGGGCATTAGACAATTATTCTGTACCTGTTTTTCGCCAACAAATTCAATCGATTTATGCTTCTTGTTTCACCTGAAGGTAAAAAGGCACCCTTGTTTACGGTAATTGTACCCACTTACAACCGTGGGCACCTGTTGCCCAGGGCTTTACGCAGTGTACAACAACAATATTTTGAAAACTGGGAGCTCATTGTGGTGGACGATGGTTCTACAGACCAGACCCGGGAGCTGGTGCTGGCATTGGGTGATGCCCGCATCCGGTATTTTTTTCAGGAAAACAGGGGTAGGAGTGCGGCCCGCAACCTGGGCATACGCCAAAGCAGAGGGAGCTTTATTTGTTTTCTCGACGATGATGATTACTATCTGAGGCATCATTTGAGCAGTTTTGCCGACTTATTGGACTCGGGAAATTATTCTGATTACCTGCTCAGAACAGGGATGTACAGCATTGGTCTGGGAAGGCTCCGGATATATCCTCAGTACTCGAAGCAAGCCGGATATGGCCATCCCCTGAGGTACTTTTTGTTTCATCATTGTTCTGTTGGAACCCTTTGCATACCCCGAACCATACTTCGGGGAATAGCTTTTTCCGAAGCACTTGAAGATTGGGAAGATACCCACTTGATATGTCGGTTATTGGCCAGGTACCCTCTGATGCAACTCAATGCCCTTACTTATGCTTACCGCAAGCATCCGGAGATGGGTTCCTTGAAACATTATCCGGATGTCTTTGCCATGATGGACCAGCTTAATCGGGTAGAAGCGGCCATGGAGGAATTGCTGGCCGATGAGAAGGTTGCTGCTTGTATGCGATCTGATGATAGGAGCAGGTGGCTGTCAAAGCAGTATTTGTTGTACCTCTCGCAGGCACTTGAATTTTTGGATGCAAGGGCGGCAGAGACATTGCTGGGAGAGATTTTCTCCAAACACTTGTGGTACTTTTTTCCCTGGGATTATGTAAAAGTGTTGGGGAAATGGGGGGTAAAAAAAGGCAGGGAGCTATTTCGCTTACTTGAAAAAATGCCACCTGGAGAGGAGTTTGGGGTAGCGGAGCATCAAACAGATGAAGAAGAATGCTTTGACAGGCAATCGAAGCAGGGGTTTGGATAGAAAAGGAGCAAGTGCTGGCCGATGGTGAATCCAGGATTTGATGAAGTAGCGGTTGACAGCAGTTCCGAGACTTTGTCTGCGTACTTCCTTTAGCCATTTGTCAAAAAAAGCGGCTCTTTGCACCTGCCATTTTTCGGCAGGAGCAAAGACGCTGTTGCCGGAATGTATTCTCCGCGTGATGAGCGGAGTATTGGCTCCGCTACTGCGGAACTGTCCGCGAAGGACGCAGCGGTAGATGAAATCGGTGTCTTCGGTGTAGCGGAGGCTTTCATCGAAGCGGATGCCCTCGCGTTCCAGGAATGACTTTTTGACGGTAAATCCGACCATGGGAATCCAGAAGCCGGGGCGGAAAAGGAGTTCCTCAAATAAATGTTCGGGTGCTATGCTATGAAAGGTACGAATGTCGAGATGTTGCTCTCCGGTATTTGTAAGTAGCACTTCCGAGGGAGCATCATGGTCAAATTGGTGGAGGATAAAGTCATAACCGCCGTCGAGATCGGGATGCCGGAGCAGTAGTTGTCCGAAAGGACCAAACCTGCCGGGTAAAAAATAGTCGTCGGCATCCAAGAAGGAAATCCAGGCTTCCCGTGCATGTTGTAACCCGAGGTTTCTGGCCGCAGCGGCTCCTTTGTTGTGGGGTAGTTGGAAAATTCTTATAAGAGAATGCAGATTGGACAACTCTTGCATTACCTGCCAGGAAGCATCTGTGCTGGCATCGTCAATGAGGATGACTTCTGCCGTTTCGGGCTGTAAAATGGCCGAATTGACCGCTTCCGCTAAAAAAGGAGCGCCATTGAAAACGGGGATGATGACTGAAATTTTTTCATGCATACTATTAAAATTATGGAATTATTTACCAGAATTAAAGCTCCGGACAACAGTTTTAGCTGGCCTTTTAGGGAGATATACCGCTACCGGGAATTGTTATGGGCCATGGCTTATCGCGACTATAGGGTCAAGTATGCACATACCGGGATAGGCCTTTTGTGGGCGCTATTTCAACCCTTGTTGATGCTTTTGTTGCTGGGATTGGCTTTTGGAATGGTTGCTCCGGTAGATACGGGAGAAATTCCAAGGCCCTTGTTTACGGCAGCAGGACTTTGTGCCTGGTCTTATTGCTCGGTTATCATCGCTGAATCCGGGCATTCTATTCTGTCTGCCCAGCAGATGATTCGGAAAGTGTATTTTCCCCGCTTGATCATACCGGCATCAAAAGCCATAACAGCCTTGATAGACCTGTTGACCATGCTACTGGTATTGGCCCTGTTGATGTATCTGTATGGCTTTTATCCGGGTTGGAGACTGGTGTTTTTACCTCTTTTTGTGCTGCTGACAATGTTTATGGGACTTACAATGGGGATATGGATGAGCGCTCTGATGGTAAGGTTCCGGGACTTTAAGTTCATCATGCCGGTTATTTTACAAGTGGGCATGTACGCTACACCTATTGCCTATTCGGTTACGGCCATCCCCGATTCTCTTCGCTGGCTTTTTTACTTGAACCCTATGTCGGGAATCGTAGAAGGCATGCGTTGGTGTTTGCTGGGGACAGATGGATTTTCTTTGGATTGCCTGTGGTCTTTTGCAGTGGTTGGAGTACTATTTGCGTTGGGATTAAAATTTTTTAACAAGGTAGAACAGGTAATGGCCGATTTGTTGTGAGTGCTAAAAAACCTTGGAATTGATTGAATAGCACTTACAAGAAATAAGGAAAAAGATACATCATTCAAAACGAAAAACCATGTTGATAGAAGTAAAGGGAGTTTCCAAGCAATATGAGTTGGGAGAAGGGGTAAAAGACAATCTGCGTGCAGTCCTCACGCATGGCATCAAGCGCATTCGTGGAACCTTAAAGACGGCTGTCGGGGAGACCTTCCATGCCTTACGGGATATTAATTTCTCCCTGGAAAGGGGAGAAGTCTTGGGTATTATCGGAAGCAATGGTGCCGGTAAGAGTACATTGTTGAAAATCTTATCGCGGGTGACTTTTCCGAGTTCGGGGGAGGCCTTGCTTCGTGGGCGTGTGGGGTCCTTATTGGAAGTAGGAACAGGCTTTCATCCGGAGTTGAGTGGCAGGGAAAATATTTTTTTCAATGGGGCTTTGCTTGGCATGCGGCAGTCTGAAATCAAATCCAAACTGGATGAAATTGTTGCTTTTTCAGGGGTTGAGCGCTTTATAGACATGCCGGTGCGCAAGTATTCGTCCGGAATGTACGTCCGCCTGGCCTTTTCGGTAGCAGCACATCTCGAAACGGAGATCTTGTTGATCGATGAGGTGCTGGCGGTAGGTGATATTGCTTTTCAGCGCAAGTGCCTGGGTAAGATGGAGGATGTACTTCAGCATGGGAAGGCCATTGTGTTTATCAGTCATAATCTGGGCTTGGTTCGGCAGATTTGTTCCCGGGCAATGGTATTGGAACAAGGGAGCAACCGTTTCATGGGCACGGTAGAGGATGCCATTCAGTATTACGCAAAAGATTGTTTGCAAAAAGCGGATAATTTTCACTTTCAGGGCAAGCTGGCAAAACGGGTTCGTTTTAGACAAATCAGACTGAATGGGCAAGACCCTTTCCATCAGGAAGTTTTTGTATCTCCCCTGGATAGACTGACTTTCGAACTGGTGCTGGAGGTGGAGGCTTTTAAAAAATTGACTGTTGACCTGGCTGTTTTTTTCGAGGGAATGCGTCTTTTTACCCTGCATGATCATCCAGAAGGGGAGCCTTGTGCAGCGGGAGAATTGAAGGTCAGCTTTGATTGTCCTCCTGCTTTACTCAGACCCGGACTGTATTTTGTGGGTATCGGGGG
>JALQTV010000256.1 GCA_023268675.1 Saprospiraceae bacterium
CCTCACGAATCCAGACCCGGCGATACGTTGTTTACCAAATATTTTGTAAAACCGGCAGATGCTTTTGTGGCTATGTCAAGGGCTGTAGAATCGGATATCAAAAACATGGCAATGGACAAGCCTGTCCGCTACATCCCACATCCTGTCTATGATAATTATGGAGAACCTGTTGCCATGGAATTGGCGAAGGGAAAACTAGGACTTGATCCGAACGCTTCTTACCTGCTGTTTTTCGGGTTTATCCGGGATTACAAAGGACTGGACCTTTTGTTGGAAGCCATGGCTGATGAGGATATCAGAAACAGGCCAATAAAGCTGATTGTAGCGGGAGAGTACTACAGCAAACAAGAATATTACGAACAACTCATAGACAAGCTGGGCATTCGCGATAAGCTTGAATTGCGAACAGACTTCATCCCAATTGAGGAAGTAAAATACTATTTTGCAGCAGCTGATCTGGTGGTTCAGCCCTACAAATCCGCTACTCAAAGTGGCATTTCGCAGATGGCGTATCATTTCAACAAACCCATGATTGTGACCCGGGTAGGAGGATTGCCTGAAATCATTGATCATGGCAAGGAGGGTTATCTGGTAGAAGTGAATCCTAAAGCTATTGCAGCAGCCATCGGAGATTTTTACGATGAAGGACGCAGCATTGCCATGACAAGTGCAGTGAAAGAGCGCAAGCATCAGTTTAGCTGGAAGTTTATGGCCGAAGGAATACTTGGGATTTTCTCCAACTAAGTTCTTTTTTCAATTCATGGAGCTAAAGAAATTTAACACCCTTTTTCTAGACAGAGATGGCGTCATCAATGTGCGCATTCCGGGAGGATACGTAGCCAAACCGGAGGAATTTCAATTTTTGGAGGGAGTTCTGGAAGCCATTCCATTGCTGAATGCCATTTTCGACCGAATTTTGATTGTTACCAACCAACAGGGAATAGGGAAAGGACTGATGACCTCAGAGGATTTGGAAGAGGTGCACCGACGCATGGTGGAGGAAATTTCGGAGGCAGGTGGCAGGATAGAGAAGATTTATTTCTGCCCTGATTTGGCAGATAAACAACCCAATTGTCGCAAACCTGCTCCGGCCATGGCCTTACAGGCAAAAAGCGAATACCCGGAGATTGATTTTCAGCATTCCTGGATGGTGGGCGACAGTTTGTCTGATTTGGAATTTGGCTGGAATAGCAGGATGCATACAGCATTGATAGAAACCAATCCGGAAGAAGTTACAAAAGCGCAGCACCTGCTTCGTCAGCATCAACAGTTGCCTTGCCAGCGTTTTTCCTCCCTTTTAGAGTTGGCTTCGGTACTTAATTCCGGGGATTAAAAAAATAGCCAATTTTTTGATGACAAAAATCACCGCTTACCGCTAAAAACATTTTTGTTTCGGACCAAGGATATTGCTAAGTTTATCGAAAGAATAAACAAAAACATTATCATATAAAAGATGGTTCCGGAATATCTCATTCAACTCAAGGATTTCATCAGCCAACCCTGGCCTTGGTATGTTGCCGGGCCGATGATTGCTCTGATCATGCTTATCTTGTTATTATTTGGCAGGGAATTCGGGATTTCCGCCAATTTCAGGGTCATGTGCGCAGCTGATGGTGCAGGTGACTTCGCTGATTTTTTTAAATTCGACTGGGCTTCTCAGGGCTGGAACCTGATGGTGGCATTGGGTGCCATGTTTGGAGGGTATCTGGCTGCCAATTATTTCACTCCTATCGATGATCAACTGGCGCATGTATCTCAGGAAACCCTTGAGAGTTTGAAAGCGCTGGGGATGGAATTTCAGGACGGGAAAGTGCCTCTGGTACCTGAGTTTTATAGCTGGGAAGCTTTGTTTTCCCTTCGGGGAATCATGGTGATAGTGGTAGGTGGTTTTCTGGTTGGATTTGGTGCCAGGTATGCCGGGGGGTGCACCTCAGGTCATGCCATCAGTGGCATGTCTGCCCTGCAATTGGGTTCTCTGATTGCAGTAATTGGTTTCTTTCTCGGTGGACTTACCATGACTTATTTCATTTTTCCACTCATTTTTTAAATCAGCCGGCAGATGAGACTTTCGCGATTTATACTGATAGGCATTCTTTTTGGCATAACCTTATACAAATCTGAAGCAGTATCTTGGTTCAGAATATATGAAATGTTCCATTTCCAGTCCTTTCACATGTACGGGATTATTTTTTCGGCGATAGCCATAGGAATCCTGATGGTGCAATGGATAAAACGCAAACACATTAAGTCTTTCGACGGGCATGAAATTGTAATCAACCCCAAGGATAGAAGTGTGCCGCGATACATTATTGGTGGGTTTATCTTTGGTTTGGGTTGGGCATTGGCGGGGGTATGTCCCGGGCCAATGTTTATCTTAATGGGGAGCGGGGCTACGGTTTTGGTCGTTTTTCTGGCCAGCGCCATGTTTGGAACTTTCGTTTACGGCCTTTTGCGGAAAAGGCTTCCTCACTAAGGAACTTATAGCTTGAGACTAACTTATAAAACTTTAAACAATGGAACAACATCATCAAATCGCCATTATCGGCGCGGGTACTGCAGGGATTACGGTGGCTGCCCAATTGCTTCTGAAAGACAAAAATCTGGATATCGCCATAATTGACCCTGCATCCAAGCATTATTATCAACCTGCATGGACCCTGGTGGGTGCAGGCACCTATGATTATAAGGATACCGAAAGGGATATGGGGCCGCTTATTCCAAAAGGAGTTAAGTGGATACAGGAAGCTGTGACAACTATTGACGCCGAGGGTAACAAACTAAACACCAACAAAGGTACTGTCATCAGTTATGATTATCTGGTAGTTTGTCCCGGCCTGAAATACGACTATAGCCTGATCGAAGGACTGGAGGAAACCATCAACAAAAATGATGTTTGCAGCAACTATACCGATCCGGATTACACCTGGAAGGTGCTGCAAAATTTCAAGGGTGGGGTTGCTTTGTTTACGCAGCCTGCTACACCGATTAAATGTGGAGGTGCTCCTCAAAAAATCATGTACCTGGCAGACGATTATTTCAGAAAGTCAGGTGTGCGAAAAGATACTACGGTTGTATTTGCGACTCCGGGTGGGGTTATTTTCGGGGTGGATCCTTTCAAGCAAACCTTGATGGAAGTGGTGGATCGAAAAGAGATTGGTTTGCGTTTCTTCCACAAAATCACACGCATTGATGCGGAGAACAAAATTGCTTACTTCTCTATCATTGCCAATGAGGATGATCCATCCAAATTGTTCCACAACATAGGCAACTGTGCAGAGGATGTTTCAGCTAAAAAACTTTCTGAGGCACCAAGCCCGGCAGAGTTGTTCCACAACCCCAAAGATATCAAGACAACCCAGGTGTCAGATACTGAGATTGGAATTCACTACGATATGTTGCACTTAGCCCCCCCACAAGCTGCACCGGATTTCATTCAGGAGTCTCCTTTGGCAGCAACAGAAGGTCCGAACAAAGGTTGGGTGCCTGTGGATATGAATACGCTTCAACACGACAAATACCCTAACGTTTTTGCTCTGGGAGATGTAGCGGCTCTGCCTACGGCAAAAACAGGAGCTGCCGTGCGCAAGCAAGCACCGGTGGTAGTGGAAAACCTGATGCATGTGATGAAACAGGATGGAGCCTTGACGGGAAGCTACGAAGGGTACTCCAGCTGTCCGCTGGTTACCGGTTATGGCAAAATGTTGCTGGCAGAGTTTAAATACAACAACGTGCGCGACAGTGATCCGCTTATCTCCAAATTTGTAGATACGTCAAAAGAGCAGTGGACCATGTGGTTGCTTAAGAAATACATGTTGCCTTTCATGTATTGGAACATGATGCTGAAAGGAAAAGCATGATTTGTTTCTGAAAATAAATGTACCGGGTGTTGTAAGTGCAGCATCCGGTTTTTCTATTTTATAATCACTTCGGTAGCACCGAAGCCGTACCTCGGGTGGTATTCATTTTTGAAGGTTTTCACTTCCCTGTAGCGAAGCAAACGACTGGCAATGGCGTCGCGCAACTTGCCTTCTCCCAGCCCGTGAATGATGAAGACTCTTTCCAGGCCCAATTGTATGGCTTTGTCCAGATAGGCTTCGAAATGCTGCAATTGTATGTCCAACACGCTCTTCTTCTGAATTTTCTTGCTGTCCACAACCAATTTTTCGATGTGCAGGTCTATTTCATTTGGAAAAGAAGCTCGTGTATGTAGTTCTCGGTAGGACCCCTGGTGTTTTTTGTGAGAATAGGTCTTTCCGGGGGTGACGTGTTTTTGGGTGTAATCCAGCAGGTTTTCGGTTATTTCCTTCCGGGGTTCTTT
>JALQTV010000257.1 GCA_023268675.1 Saprospiraceae bacterium
CCCCGAACGGAAGAACTGACCAGCTTCTGGGCTCTCAATTATCAGGGTATCTCCCAGTGCAATACCGTACTGGACAGAATAGACGAAGTGGATATGAGTGAAGAAGCTAAAAACAGGATTAAAGGAGAAGCCCTTTTCCTTCGATCTTATTATTATTTTATTCTTTCACAGGTTTTCGGGGACGTGGTGCTCTATACTTCCGTTATTCCCCCGGACGAATTGAAAACACCCAAAACGCCAAGATCTGAGGTATTCAGCCAGCTAATAGCCGATTGTGAAGCTGCCGCTGCACTGCTTCCCCCAAGTTATCCCGAAACAGAGGCCGGCAAAGCTACCCGGGGTGCTGCACTCGCACTGGCCGCTAAAACAGCCCTTTATCAAAAAAACTGGCAGGCAGTGCTGGGGTATATCGATCAGATAAAAACACTGAATGTCTATAACCTTGTAGCAGATTACCAGGATAATTTCAGAGAAAACACCCAAAATAATACAGAATCTGTCTGGGAAATTCAGCATACCAATCTCGAACTCGGAGTGGGCAATTCGCTAAACCAGTGGTGGTGTTCCCGAAAATTACCGGATGGATATGGCTTCGCAGAAGTCACCCAATCCTATTTCGATTCTTTCGAACCCGGAGACCCGCGCAGAGATTTTACCATCGCCAGCAACAACCAGGAATATCTTGGCTTCACATATAAAAATTCTTTTTCCAGTACCAACTACAGTCCCCGCAAATACCTGCAACCAGAATCAGAAGTTACCCAAAAAGCAGACGGCGGCATCAACTACACCGCTATACGATACGCAGAAATCTTGTTGTGGGAAGCCGAAGCCCATGCTGAACTGGGTAATATTTCTGAAGCGCAGCAAGCCCTGGAAACTGTAAGGGCACGCGCAAGAGCACAGGCAGTTGACCCGGCTAATGCTCTTCCATACATTGCTACAACAAATCAGGCTACCCTGATAGAAGCCGTGCGCAACGAACGCTCCTGGGAACTGGGCTTCGAATGTCACCGCTTTTTTGACCTCGTCCGATGGGGAACTGCTAAGGATATTCTACCTGATTTTGAAATCGGTAAACACGAAGTATTCCCGCTCCCTCAAACCGAAATTGACCTGAACCCACAATTATTACAAAATACCGGATATTAGCAGCTTTTAATAGTCTGCTTGTCAGCAAAAAATGATTCATGAGAACTTTACTGCCTGTTTTCCTGCTTCTAATCGGCAATGTTTATGCTCAGGTATCTCAGATAAAGATCCCACGCATTGAGCAAATGCCAAATCAACCCGCACCCTATAACGTCAGGGACTGGAAACAGGTAGCCATGCAATACGATACTTTTGTCTATGATATTACCCACTCCGGGCAGTATCTTCCTTTGATAGACCTACAATCCGGAGGCTACAATTATCCCGATTATCCGGCCTTCGGCTTGCATACCTACGTCGGAACAGTCAACCCCGGAGGCAATGAAGCGATCAACGTATTGCCTTCTCTCGTAGGAGCCAGCCTTATTGGCATCGACAAACAAAATCAGTTTTCCCGAAACTGGATACGCATGTCCCAGGATTTTTTCTCCAAAAGAAACGGCCTGGGCATTTACCTCAACAACAAAGGTGGAGGCAGCGGTTCTGACTGGTGGTATGACCTCATGCCAAACGTCTATTTCTACCAATTGTATGATCTGTACCGACCCGGGTCGGGCAGTGAAGCGGAGAAGCAGTTTTTTAGCGTAGCTGAAAAATTCCTAGCTTCCGTACGCGCACTGGGAGGCAGTGAAACACCCTGGCAAAAAGGCAATTTCGATTACCGGGCATTCAATTTCCAAACCATGCAGCCCAACCCCAATGGGGTACACGAACCCGAAGCTGCCGGCGCTTATGCCTGGGTACTTTATCGGGCTTACCTGAAATCCGGAGTGGAAGCCTATCGCAAAGGTGCCGAATGGGCTTTGGAGTTTCTCAATGAATGGCAGGCCAACCCCTCGTACGAACTTCAACTACCCTATGGAACCCTCACCGCCGCCCGCATGAATGCAGAACTCGGCACGACTTACAACATTGAAAAAATACTGAACTGGTCTTTTGACCGGGGTGCGCTGCGCGGCTGGGGAACCATCGTGGGCAAATGGGGCAGTTTTGATTGCTCCGGGCTGGTAGGAGAAGCCAACGACAACGGCAACGATTATGCCTTCCAACTTAATGGCGTGCAACAGGCAGCAGCTCTGGTGCCACTCGTACGGTACGACAAGCGTTTCGCAAGGGCAATCGGAAAATGGATGCTCAACCTGTCTAATGCAACCCGCTTGTTTTTCCCAGGCTTCCTGGCCTCCAATTACCAGGATGCTGCTGTCTGGTCTGGCACCTATGACCCGGAAAGAGTGATGGGTTATGAGGCCCTTCGGGAAAAATACCAGGGCCTTTCTCCTTATTCCACCGGCGATGCACTAAAAGGGGGCTGGGCTGCTACCAACCTTTCCTTGTACAGTACAGGATCCATTGGCTACCTGGGAAGCATCGTAAACAAAACCAATGTCGATAAAATCCTGCAACTTGACCTGCTCGCCACTGATTTTTTCAAAGCAGAAGCCTACCCCACCTTCCTCTATTACAATCCCTATGAAAGCGATCAAACCATCACACTGGATGTAGGATTGGAAAATAAGGATCTTTATGATGCGATTACAGAACAGTTTGTTGCAAGCGGCGTGTCAGGAATCGTGGAATTGTCCATTCCTGCTGATGGAGTACTGATGGTGAGCCTGGTGCCCGCCGGAGGGGACGTTTCTTATGATCAAAACAAAATGCTGGTCAACGGCGTAGTCGTAGATTATATGCAAAGTGCTCAAAACTGGATAAAGGGTCCCCGAATACAAGCTCTGGCTGCCACAGCAAAGGAAATTGAAAAAGGTGGAAGTACCAGCCTGTTTGCCAAAGTACAAGCCGGCGATGCTCCACAGCTCAATTACTCCTGGACTGCCACAGGAGGCATACTCGATGCCAATGGAGACGAAGGAACCTGGACACCCCTTTCCGATAATAGCTCAGATACCATACATTTGATCGTTAGCGATGCCAATGGCCTGTCTGATACTACAATGCTGGTCCTGAATGCTGTACCGGAAATCAACCGTGCCCCTCAGATTTCAGCAATCGTCAGAGAACAGGCCTATTTGGCACCGAGTACTGCTATGCAAATAGCATGCGAGGCTACAGACCCCAACGGTGATGAATTGTCCTTTGAATGGAGTGCCCAAGACGGAAGTATTAGCGGAACGGGAGCGACCATCAACTGGAATGCACCCGGGACAGAGGGCATTTATGAAATAAGCGTCCGAGTGAGCGATGGCAGGGGACTTTTGGCAGAAGCCAAAACAAAGCTGCTGGTGAAAAATTTCACAGCTGCTGCCGGAAAACTAATTGCCCACTATCCCCTTGCCGGCAATGCCTATGACATAACCGATAATCAGTTGCATGGCATCCCCTTTAACGTAGCTTATGTACCTGATGCCGACGGCAAAACACAAGAAGCCATGTATTTCAATGGGGTAAACAGCAGGGTGACTGTCAACAATGAAGAGGTACTAAATCCACAGGAAGGCATCTCCGTCATGGCATGGTTTCGGGCCAATGAACTTCCCGCCAAAGAAACTTTTCTCCTTTCTCATGGTTCCTGGCAAAATCGATGGAAAATTTCTTTTACTCCTGAAAAGAGATTGCGCTGGACAGTCAATACTACCGGAGGAATAGGAGACCTCGATACTGACTTTGCCATGCAAACCGATAGCTTTTACCATGTTACTGCCACTTTTGACGGACAACTTTTGATGGTCTATGTCAATGGCACCTTACAAAGTTTCAAAGTTCTGAATGGTAACATTCGTAGCACGACCTTGCCCCTTTTAATGGGACAAATGCTTCCCAGCAATACCGAATACAACTTTAAAGGGGTTTTGGATGAAGTCAAAATATTTGATTATGCGCTTCATCCGGAATCCATAAAACAATTGTTTGATCAAAGTTCCGGTACAGTCGCCTATAACACACCCCCTCTCTGGGAAATAGCATTGAGCGTATCGCCGAATCCTGCCGGAGAAAACATATCCATAGCGCTGGAAGGACAAAAAAATATCGGTCTCGGCCTACTCACAGTTTATGATCTTTCCGGTAGCATTTATCACAAGCAGACCTTTCCCTCTTCCAACAAACTCGATATAAGCCTGTCCGGCTGGCCAGCAGGAGCCTACATCGTTGTCCTGAAAACAGCAAAGGGTCTGGGAAAAACAATGGTAATCAAAAGATAAGT
>JALQTV010000258.1 GCA_023268675.1 Saprospiraceae bacterium
ATTGTTGACCAATTGAAGTACTTCCCTTGCAAAATCGAGAATGGTAACTTCATCCGGATTCCCCAGGTTTACCGGTTCATGGTAATCGCTCAACAACAATCGATAGATCCCCTCGACCAAATCATCCACATAGCAAAATGAACGAGTTTGGCTTCCATCTCCAAAAACGGTTAAGCCTTCTCCACGGATAGCTTGAGAAAAGAAAGCAGGCAATGCTCTGCCGTCCTCTACCCGCATACGGGGACCATAAGTGTTAAAAATTCTCACGATTCGAGTCTCCAACCCATGAAAATTGTGGTAAGCCATGGTGATAGCCTCCAAGAAGCGTTTGGCTTCGTCGTAAACTCCTCTGGGGCCTACCGGATTGACATTTCCCCAATAAGACTCCGTTTGCGGATGTACCAGCGGATCGCCATACACTTCTGAGGTAGAAGCCACTAATATTCGAGCATTTTTTTCTTTAGCCAGCCCCATGAGGTTATAAGTACCCAGAGCTCCCACTTTAAGGGTCTGAATTGGCATTTTAAGGTAGTCCATGGGACTTGCCGGAGAAGCAAAATGCAAAATATAATGCAACTCGCCGGGAACGTGCACGAACTTTGTAACATCATGATGATAATATTCAAACTCCTTAAGTTTGAATAAATGCTCAATATTGGTAAGGCTTCCAGTTAGCAAATTATCCATACCTATGACGTGGTACCCTTCACGAATGAATCTGTCGCAGAGGTGGGATCCCAGGAATCCGGCAGCACCGGTAATCAAAACTCTTTTCACTGTTTTATTTTTTGTTCTCTCCTCCAAAGATATAAGTTGTCAAGCAAATCCGTTCAGAAAGATGGATAAAGCCTCAAAAATTATTATCCCCCAAACTTTTTACACTAATCAGACTAAAGCTTAGCTTAAAAATGGCGGGGAAAGTAATTCATTTGTCATTCATTTCTCATCTTTGCAGGATTGGGGTGCAATAAAAAAATTTTCTCTTGTGCTCCTGCATACAGATTATGAAAAATTACGACTTTTTGGCAAGAAAGCTCGTGTTTCTTGCAACCCTCATTCTTTCAACATCCTCCACCTATGCACAAGACAAACTTGTCATGGGTTTTTCTTATGGGATCCAAAAACCCCTGGGGAGGTTGGAGAACAGGTTTGGTAATGGCTTTGCCGCTTCATCAGAACTGACATGGCACTTCAATAAATCAGGACTCTTTGCGGGGCTGGACGGAGCTTTTTTCTTTGGCGATCAAGTGAAAGAAGATGTCCTATCTCAATTGCGTACCAGCCAGGGATTCATTTATGGAAATGACAAAAGTATTGCCAATATACAATTGAGAATGCGTGGGTGGATGGCGGCGACTACTCTTGGAAAAGACTGGACCCTAACAAAAGTTTCAGCCATCAGGATCAAAACCGGACCCGCTTATGCCGTTCATCGGATCCGAATCCAGGACGACCCTCAGACTATTGTGCCTCAGTTGGCAACAGGATATAAAAACGGCTACGATCGTCTGGAAGGTGGTCCTGCGGTTTATGTTTATGGAGCTTACCACTACCAATCCGTGGACAGCAGGATAAGGTTCAATCTGGGGGTAGAGTTGCTTTATATCTTTTCTAGTGGTCTAAGATCCTATCAATTCGATCTGATGCAACCCTATTTCAACAAAGAAAAGTCACTATTCATCGGCATAAAAGGAACCTGGTTGTTGCCATTATACCGACCAAACAACGCCGAAACCTGGTACTAAGCTATGTTGATGGAAAGTCTGTACAATATTGGAATACTTTTTTATGGGATTGCCATACGTCAATATGCGAGGTACAATACCAAAGCAGCACAATGGATTGATGGAAGAAAGGATTGGGAAAGAAAACTAAAAATCGCCATCCATCAACTTCCTCAGGAGCAACCAAGAATCTGGGTACATGTAGCTTCATTGGGAGAATTTGAGCAAGGCAGGCCTATAATAGAAGCAATCCGACAGAAACACCCTGATTACCTTATCATTTTGAGTTTCTTCTCTCCCTCAGGTTATGAAATCAGGAAAAATTACAAAGAGACTGCCTATGTATGTTATCTTCCTTTGGATACCCATGAAAATGCTTTTCGATTCTTGCATATTTTAAACCCTGCTGCTGCCATATTCGTCAAATACGAATTTTGGCACAATTACCTTACCGGCCTTGAACATTGGGGCATCCCTGTTTTCCTGGTTGCTGCTAAATTTCGCCAAAATCAAATCTTTTTCAAGCCATGGGGTAGGTTTTTTCGAAACATGTTGCACGTTTTTGAACACATCATGGTTCAGGACAATTCCTCTGCCAATTTGCTCAGAAAAGCCGGGATAAATCGCGTAACAATTACCGGGGATTCCAGAGTGGACCGGGTAATGGAGATTGCATCTTCCCCTGATTCCTTCCCCGAAGTCGAAAAATTCAAAAATGGAGCTCCTGTAATTGTATTTGGCAGTTCCTGGGCAGCAGATGAAGAAGTTTTTTGTAAATGGATAAACGAAAAACTCACACCCGGCTGGAAGGTTATACTTGCTCCTCACGAGGTGAAAGGAGACAATATTAACAAACTGCAAAAAGCGATTGATCTCCCTTCCATAAGGTATTCACAGCTGCCTACAAAAACATCCTCCAATGTACTAATAATCGACAATGTGGGCATGCTCGCTCACCTCTACCAATTTGGCGACATTGCCTATGTAGGAGGTGGTTTTGGAAAAAGTATCCACAATATTCTCGAACCTGCAGCTTTCGGACTGCCAACAATTATCGGGCCCAATTATCAAAAATTTGAGGAAGCCATCATCCTGAAAGAAAAAGGAGCTGTTTTTCCTATCCGCAACTACCCTGATTTTTGCCGAATCATGGAAACCCTTACAGAACTACCCATCAGGAAAGAGATACGCCATATTCTTGCTGATTTTTTTTCCGCGCAGCGGGGAGCAACCCAAAAGACGCTTCATTTACTGGGATCTTACCTTGACTGAAATACCTGCTTATTGTCTTTAGCTTTTTTATTTTTAATTTCGTCAAAAACATATCATGCAAGAAACGGCACCTACCGACCAACTCTTTCAATCATTCAAAAACCTGAATATTTTGATTGTAGGAGATGTAATGATCGACAGGTATATAATAGGACATGTCAAGCGGATTTCCCCCGAAGCCCCAGTTCCTGTGGTAGAATTACAAAAGGTAGAAAACCGCCTTGGAGGCGCTGCAAATGTGGCCTTGAATGTCCTGGCGATGGGAGCAAACCCGATTTTATGCAGCATGATCGGAAACGATGAAGATGGCAGCATCTTTCTCGATATCCTACCACAGTATCAACTTTCCACTGAAGGCATTCTAAGCTCGCTCAATAGGAAGACTACCGTGAAATCCAGGATTCTTGCCCAAAACCAACAACTACTAAGGATAGATTCAGAAGACACTCATGATCTCTCAGCAGAGGATGAAGAAAAACTTTTGTTGCATGTTAAGCATATTCTTGACTCCCGTGACATCCATGCAATTTTGTTTCAGGATTACAACAAAGGAGTGCTTTCTGCCTCCATCATACGTGCCATCATCCTGGAAGCAAAAAAACGCGATATACCTACAGCGGTTGATCCCAAGGATAAAAATTTCTGGGCCTATAAACATGTCACCTTGTTTAAGCCAAACCTGAAAGAAATAAGAAGTCAACTCAAGGATCCAGTAAATACAACAATTGACTCCCTGAAAGAAACAGCCGAGAAGGTTTTTCAAAAACTGGAAAATAAGATCACACTCATAACCCTTTCCGAAAAGGGTTTGTACATCGACAACCGCCTACAGCACTACCTGGTTGACACCCTGCCCAGGCAAATTGCAGATGTTTGCGGGGCCGGCGACACCGTCATTAGCGTAGCTACAATAGCTATGGCACTAGGCGTAGATATAAAAACCATTGCAGCTTTGGCCAATCTGGCTGGAGGCCAGGTCTGTGAACGTGTGGGAGTTGTACCTGTAAACCCTGAGCAGCTACAAATGGAGTTCAAAACGCTTACTTTCCCCAGCTGACAAATGTTCCTGCAAACATTATTTCCTGTCTTAAAAGATGAGAATTATTTTTATATTGTTATTTTTGCTATAGTTAGGGGGAAAGTTATTCTACATACCAAAAGATTGAATGTTAATGAAAACCAGTCTTCAAACAGTACTGCTGTTGTTTGAACTGAGTTTTCTGGCTGCCCAAAATGGAGTTCCATTTTGGGTTGAGGACTTTTCCGATATGGGTAAGTTCACAACCGTATGGATAAATGGGGGCCAGAA
>JALQTV010000259.1 GCA_023268675.1 Saprospiraceae bacterium
GTAGTTTTGGTCGGAGTAAAGATGAAGTAAGTCGGCATACCTGGCACGGCATCCATTTTTACACGGAAGTGTGGCAGATAGAAATTGTGCAATACATCTCTGGAGGTTATCCGTACCCTTACCTGTTTGTTTACTGGCAATACAAGTTCGTTTGGCAAGAAATCATCATGATTTTTGGAGTCTGACCAATCTTGACCAAGTGGGTTGACCCCTTCTTTGATCATACGGAAATCACGTGTACCAAGCTGTCCATCAGGGCCGGGGTAACGCAACTGCCAAGCAAACTGAAAACCGGTAGCCTCTACCTCCATGTACTCTTCATCCGGTCCCAAATCAGGCATTACATCATTCCAAACATCCAGACCACCAATAACAAGATAAGCCATTACAATAGCAGGAATACCAGTCCAAACAAGCTCCAGCGTATTATTGTGTGAGATATAAGCGGCTTTTCTTCCTTTTTGAGAACGGAACTTATATGCAAAATAGAACAATAAGATTTGTGTAATGAAGAACACCACTCCTGTAAAGAATAGTGTTACACTAAAAAGACTGTCAATACTGCCACCATGTTCGGATGCAGCCTGGTGAGGACCATAGCCCAGCATATAGTTTTTGTAGTACGCACCAGAAACAACCACTGCTACCAAAAAAACGACCATAAAAATAAGAGAATATGAAGCCTGGCGTCTGTTCGCCATGTCCTGCATTTCCTCTTCGCCTCTGATCTTACCTGCAAGTTCGGTGACCTTACCTACCTGTACAATAATAATAGAAATCAGAATCAGACAAAGAAATACCATTAAAGCTGTCATGGTTTACTTCCTATATTAGTTAAGAAATTCCTTCAAAAATATACGATAACACAAATTTGTGCTTATAGATTTAAAACTTAAAGGCTTATTTAGATTCATTCTAAAAAGGCCAAACCCTGTGATGAGCACTCTCACCATAATATGGATCTTTTTCAGAGATCAGAGATGCCTTCGTCAGGTTATTGAATACTACGTAGAAAAACAATCCAAGGAAACCGATGAAAGTACCTATCTCAAGCAAGCCTGGCAACGTAAAACCGGCAACAAAGCTGGAGGCGTGGTGTCCTGCAGCATGAGCTGCTTCTTCTCCATGAGATGCTGCATGAGCCAATACTTCTTGTGCTGTGTGGTAAACACCCGGCTTGATCATCATGAAGAAATCCCACCAGTGTCCAAATAATACCACTATAGCAGTAAGAACCAGAGTACCATACTTCCGCTTATTGTCATTTCGCATTAAGATAAAGAAAGGAGCAACAAAGTTCAGCAACAAGTTACCAAAGAAAAGTACCGGGTAATTGTCCAGTCGTTCCTGGAAGTAAACAGTCTCCTCACCAACGTTAGCATACCAGATGAGCATGTACTGGGAGAACCACAGATAAGTCCAGAAGATACTAAAGGCAAACATGAACTTTCCCACATCATGAAGGTGATTATCATTCACCTGTGAAAGGTATCCCAGAGATTTCAAATAAACCAGCGTGATGATGGTCAAAGCCATTGCAGATACAAACCAGCTGGCAGTTGCATACCAGGCGTACATGGTACTATACCAGTGTGCATCTACAGACATCAACCATTGCCAGATGATAGCAGCACTTGAAAAGCCAGCGATCGGCAAGAAAGCGGCAGACCATACTCGCATTTTCTTGTGCGTAGAGAAATTAGCGTCTTGTACTTTTTCCTCTGCAATAGACAATTGACGCAACTTTATTGCAAAGAAAATCCAAGCACCCACAACTACAAATGTTCCAATCGAGTACCAGCCTTTGTTCAGGAAGGAAGACTTACCCGACAAAACAGCATCTCCTGCAACGGCTTCTGCATCAGCCCAGTGGTACAAATGGTGGAATCCGCCATACAAACCAATAATAAGGATGGCCAGAAGCACCAAACCCGGAATCATGAAAAGCGAATATGCTTCCCAAATCCTTTTCACCAGTACATGCCATCCTGACCAAGCGGTAATGAAGGCGGTCAGAACGAACAAAGAAGTAAAAGCAATGCCGGTGAAGAAGGTCGAATTGTGCAAGAAATTAGACCAAAATCGGGTATGGAGTGCATCGTCTGCAAAGAAGGTAATTACCATACTTAACAAACCGAGCCCCATCATTGCCAACAGAAATGTTTTTTGTTTGGCGGTAAACGTAAATTGATTCATGGTATAGCCTGAATTTTCTAATCTAAAGTGTGTTAATCGTTGTCCACTATACTTTTCAAATAAGCGGAATTATAAAACCCAGAAACTTAATGCCCCCCTGAGTGGTGCGCATCGTCGTGTGCTGCCTCTCCGGCATCCATAGCTTCTTCATGATCCTCCATCACCGGCTCTTCCGGCATAATCAACTGACTTTTTGGAGTTCCAAAAACAGGGTTCAATGTATTTTCTGTTTCGTTGTATGTCAACGATCTGTCTTTTGCTTGAAGGCTTCTGATATAATGTATAACCTGCCATCTTTCTTCGTAAGACAGTTTGTCGGCATAAGCACCCATTACATTTTTACCATACATGATTGCATGATAGTAACGTCCGTTGTTAGCTGATACAAATTCATCTGTCAGGAAATTAGCTGGTACAACTGGATATTTCGAATTAGGGTTTTCCTCACTTACCAAATAGCCATTGCCATCGCCCTTTTCACCATGACATACGCCACAGAAAATATTATACAATTCTTTGGCCTCTGCCATCTCAGCATCACTGATTGGGAATGGATTTCCTACAATTTCAGCTGTTGCACGGACTCTTTCATCCTCATTATTTCCATAATAGTATGGTACGTGACCGTTGACAGGAACTGCGATGGTGTTCACCGCATCTTCACCTCTCAACACTCCCGCCATTTCTCTTTGAGCAGCCATGTCACCTGCAAAATAAATACCTGCATAGCCACGAGGGACAGTCCCTTTAACAGGAGTTCTAACCATAGATAGTTCTTTGAGTCGGAAGGTACTCATGCTATCCCAGGTATTGTAATAATAGTAATTGTATATGTTGGCCTCATAAGCTACCGAGTGCCCCATATCAGGCATGTACTCACTACCCGCAAAGTTTTTATTTGGAGGAGAACAAGCCTCAAATAGCACGGCAACCAAAAAAATGACAAACAGATTCTTTATTGATTTCATAGGAACTATGTTCTGACGATTTCTTAAATAGCTTTTTGATTGACTTCAGAAGCCCCCGTACCTGACAGGAACGACTTCAGTTGTTCTACCTTATCTCCATCGGCGTTTGTCACATCAAAAGCCAGGCAAAACTTATCATCTGTAATACGGTCATCTAATGTAGGATTCTCAACCCCGGGCCACAATCCGCATACGGTATAAAAAGATACGACCATACCAATAGCCGCAAACAAAACTGTAAGCTCGAATGTGATTGGAATGAAAGCAGGTACAGACCAATAGGGCTTACCCCCAAAAATAATCGGCCAATCTCTGGTAAACACCCAGGTCATGAAAAGGAATCCAAACAAGGCACCAATGGAACCATACACAAAACCTGCAATATGTATACGGCTTTCAGACAGCCCCATTGCTTCCTCCAGATCGTGTACCGGAAAAGGAGTATAAACGTTATCGATTTCCAGATGAGCCTCTCGTGCATTGTGAATTGCCGTAAGCAATTGCTCATCGTCGTCATAGAGACCGTATAGTACGTTTTTATTATATTTTCTCATTTTATTGATCTTAAGAGACTTGTTATATTCGGTTGTTGCTCGATTTAGTGTGACTCAGCATGTGCTTTTTCTGAACCGTGATCATCATGGTGATGCGTTGCATTCGGACCTATGTATTGATCACCTGCACTTTTCAGGATACTCTTGATCTCTGCTACTGCAATTACAGGTGCTACACGTGTGAAAATCAAGTATAAAGTGAAGAACAAACCGATGGTACCGACAAACAAACCTATTTCAACCCATGTCGGCGCATAGTAACTCCAGCTTGATGGTAAATAATCACGTGCCAGCGTAGTCGCAATAATCACAAATCGCTCGAACCACATACCGATGTTCACGAAGATGGACATAAAGAATGTAAAAGCAACGCTTCTTCTCCATTTCTTAACCCAGAAGAACTGAGGAGAAATAACGTTACATGCCATCATACCAACATAAGACCACCAGTAAGGCCCTAAAACTCTATTGTAGAAAGCATACTGCTCATAGATATATCCTGAATACCAGGAAATAAAGAGTTCTGTCAGATAAGCCACCCCTACCATCGTACCGGTAAGCAGGATCACCTTGTTCATAC
>JALQTV010000025.1 GCA_023268675.1 Saprospiraceae bacterium
AAGAAAATAAATCGCGATAATGGATAGAATGACAAAAGGAGTCAATTGTTGAATCATAGTCGTTGGATTTCCGGCTTGCTCTCTTTAGCAAAGTTGCCAAAGTAAGAAAAAACCCTGAAATCCAATGCCGGATTTTAAAAAATTGACTCCTGATGCTTAGGCTTATTCGGCTACGGTCAATGCTCCGATTTGTTGTTTCAACACAGGCAATTGTTGTACACCTGATGCCCTCCATACTGCTTTTCCATTTTGGAAAATCATGAGAGTAGGAATACCCATGATTTGCAATTGCTGCGCAATAGCGGGATTTCTGTCTACATCAATTTTTACCACCTTGACTGCATCTCCCATTTCTGCCTTCAATTGTTCAAGAATAGGGGATTGAATTCGGCATGGAGCGCACCAGTCAGCGTAAAAGTCCATGATTACCGGTGTGGAGGAATTTATGAGGTCTCCGAAACTAGTTTTGCTCATTTTACTGTGATTTTTGTTATTTAGTGCAAAAATATCAGACAAAAACCCGGGCTTCTATGAAGAATATCACATATCTCCTGTTTTTTTCATCTTTTTTAGCTTTCACTTCCTGTCAACAATCATCCGGCAATGAAAATTCCCAGAATGCAACAGCCTCTCCGGAAGCCCTCCTTCCGGAACCTGGACCTTCCGAAGATGAGTTATGGTTGAGCCTGGCCCCTTATATGATCCCCGACCCCCTTACGGATGCCGAAAGGGAACAAAACCGGATCCTTGACTATGCACTGGAAAAAGGCATCGCTGGCAGCTTTACCACGAGTGGACTTTTTTATCAACTAAAGGGAATGACAGATACAAGTTCTATTGCCTGGGGGGACCGCCTTCAGGTTTTTTATACCGGCTATTTTTTGAATGGAGAGGTGTTTGATCGTTCCCAAAATCCGGAAAAACCTTTCGAATTTTACGTCGGTAATATGATAGATGGTTGGAATGAGGGCCTGCAACTGGCAAACCCGGGAGCTGAATTGATCCTGATCGTTCCTTCTCAACTGGCTTATGGCAAGGATGGCCTCAAAGACAAACAGGGACGTTACGTGATCCCTCCGGACGAAATCCTCGTTTTTGAAATCACTGTTCACCGCTCACTTCAAACTCCAGCCATATCTTTTGAATAAAATGCCCTGAAACGAACCCCTGGCCACCATAAAAATCAAAAGTGAAAGCCAGAGTCCGTGATTTGTCCAGGAAGCTCCAACCGTAAACACGAGCAGCAAAAACAATACAAAAGCCAGCAACATACTGTTTCGCATGGCCGTGGACGCCGTCAAACCTATATATATCCCATCAAACAAATAACAGGGCGTGCTCAGTAGCGGGAATGCCACCATCCAGACAAGAAACTCCCCCGCAGCAGCGATTACGTCAGGTTGATTGGTAAACAGACGCAACAGGGATTCACCAAATGCCCAATACACCACACCATAAACCAAAGCGAGACCCATTCCCCAGAAAAAAGTCAAGCGAACCGAAAGGTCAAATTTTGGGCGGTCCCCTGCCCCATAATATTTACCCGCCAGACTTTCTGAAGCATAAGCAAATCCATCGATGCCATAAGACATCCAGTGGACAAATTGCAACATAATCACATTCACAGCCAGCATCAAAGATCCGGACTCTGAAGAACGATTGTAAAATATGGCAAAAGAAAGTGTGAGCAAGAGCGTACGAATAAAAATATCCCGGTTGATGCGCAGGAATTTGGAAAAAGCCTGCCAATCAAACAAGCGCTGCAAAGGGAGCTCGGGCAACAAATCTCTGTACTTCCCCAAAAACAACAAAACCCCCAACAACAACCCCACATATTGTGCTGCCAAAGTACCATAAGCTACCCCCGCAATCCCCATATCCAGGGTGTGAACGAGGTAAAAACTCAGCGACATATTGACGCCATTGACAAGCAAAACCCATATCAGTGGGAAAATGGCATTCTGCATGCCAAAAAACCAACCGATCAGTGCGTAAGACATCAATGTTGCCGGAGCAGCCCAGATTCGGATGTGAAAGTATTCCTTCACGAGAGGCAATTGATCTGCCGGAACATTCATCGCTATCATGCTCCACCGCGCCAGTGGTTCCTGAAAAACGACCAATAAAAAGGCGATCCCCAATACCAACACAGTAGCCCTGCTAAGGGTCAATACCAGCTCTTCCCTATCTGCTTTTCCATAAGCCTGAGCTGTCAATCCGGTAGTCCCCATTCGGAGGAAACCGAAATTCCAGTAGATAAAGTTGAAAATCATCGCTCCCAGTCCCACCGCACCAATGTGAGCGGCAGACATGCGCCCCATCAATGCCGTATCAACGCTACTCAGCAAGGGTACAGAAATGTTGCTGATAATGTTCGGAATGGCCAACCTGAGAATCTCTTTGTTCATCGTATTATGACTTAAGTGGCAAAGCTGCCACAGTTCGTTCAAATTGGAGTAAATTTGAGTCAAAAGTCCGGGAAAGTTGCTATTTTCAAAAAATATCTTCCCAAAACGTACCTATGAAGTTGAAGATTGGCATTTTTTTTGGTGGAAGGGGCAGAGACAGAGCCTGGTCTCTGGCGGAAGGAAGAACCCTTTATCAATTTCTCGACAAAAAATTGTTTGAAGCCATCCCTGTTTTTCTGGATTCCAACCTGGATATGTACGAAGCGAATCCCGCCTGGTTGTTGAGTAACCAAAGTACGGAAGCACTCTTTCCGGAAACCAGCCTTTCTTCTATTCCTGATACAAAAGCCATTGTGCCTCCCGGTAAGCCCCTGGCAGTCGAATCCCTGCCGGGAAAAATTAACTTTGCCTGGATTACCCTCAACAGTGAGTTTGACGAAAGCTCTGCACTCCAGGAAAAGCTGTCTGCTATGGGCATTCCCTTTACAGGCAATCACCCGGACAAGCAGGAGTTGGCTTGGGATAAAATTTTATTAAAAGCCAATTTGCTTCAGGAAGAGGTAACATTACCTGCCTACCACACTTTTACAAGAGCTGCCATAGCGGAACGCAGTCCCAAAGAGCTATTCGAAGAAATAAAAGCTACAGTTGGTTTACCCTCTTATATCAAAACCGTACGGGGAGAAGTACCTGCCGCCACCAGCCTTATAGACCACACCAGCAGCCTGGAAGAACTACAAAATGCAGTCAACCGCGCATTCCTCAAAGAAACCTTGCCCGCTGCCGAATGGCTCGACAGATCCGAATATGAAAAACAAACATACATCCACCTGATCTGTAATCCGGTGGAAGGCCCCGGACTTCCTGTCAAAGTGACGACTCCCGGAATTGAGACCAGCGTAATTGACCATGCCAAAAGCCTGTATGACTGGATTGATACCCGGGCAAAAGAAAACCCGAACATTGCCTTCTCTATCGAAAATACCGGAGCACCGGATAAAGTCATTGTAGAAAATGCCCCCGCAGGAAAGCACTTTTCGTGTTTTGTAATCCGGGACGCCAATAAGCGACCTGTAGCACTCCCGCCCGCCAGCCTGCGGCTAAAAGATGAACTCTATTTTTTTGGCAATCCCGAAGCCTCCCATCCTGATGAAGTAAAACTGCTGGACGCTACGGAACAACAAATCCTCATCATACGCCAATTGGCACAAAAAATTTATTCCTCACTTTCCTTCGGCACCATGGCACAAATCGAGGGTACCCTTTATCCTGACAAACAGGTAGCTATTTCGGAAGTGCGCAATGCCGCCAGAATAGTCGATGGTTCCTCTCTTTTCAAGTTGACAGCCACTACAGGACTTACTCCGGTCGCTTTGCTCAGTCGCCTGCTACAGAGCAGCCTTTATGAACGGAGCCTCGATCATCCTGACAAACCTGCCTTTAGGGTATTATCAGAGTATCTTGATGATCTGGTAAAACAAGTGCAAAAGACGTCGGCTCCAAGACAACGCATCGGATTGCTACTGGCTGACGATTGCTCCGACCCCTTAACTGCCATAGAAAGTGCCCGCTTTCTTTTCAATCACTTTGAGGCGTCAGAAAACTTCGAACCTGTCGTTTTTTTGGCCAAAGGCCATAACCCATTTATCACCATCAACAAGGTTCCCAAACACTGGCTTTTTCAATACGATCTTTCCAATTTGAGCAAACAATTGAAAGCACAACCTGCTGCCAGTCAAAAAACAATACCCACAGACCTCAAATCGCACCTGGATCTGGCCTGGTTGTGTATTGGTGATAGTCGTGGTGTCAATGGGAGGTTGCAGGAAATACTTGAAGGACAGCACCTGCCTTTTGTCGGTACTGATGCAAAGACAGTGGAACACCTGAGCAGCCGCTCGCATTATCTCGATATCCTTGCCAAAAATGGCATCACAGTATTTGACCCTGACCTTCATGGAGAAATCCACCGGGAATTGCCAATGCTGGCCTTTCCGCTGATTGCTCACGCAGATGGCAGCGTCGATATGCTGCCTGCCCTGGAAGTTCCCGGAAAAGAAATCAGTCCTAATATTCGTTTCCAAGGAAAACAAAAATTTATCTTTGAGCAGGATCTGCAACGGTCCCTGCTACTGGAAAAAGAAGTTTATCCGACCGTCGGCAAAACAGCGCGCATCATGGCCCTAAAAGGGTATGCTCTGATCTACGCGTTCGTACAAGAACAGGAAGAGGGCAAATTCCGGACTCTCATTTCAGAAATAGACGCCCTGCCCCAAGTGTACAAAGACAGCGCTCTGATTCGTTCAGTGCTTACGAAGGGGAAACACCCAATGGAAACGCTAAAAGCATTGATTGCTGAAGCCAAGACTCCTTCCAGAAATACAATTGAAGCAAAAGTGGACAAAAAGCCCACAATAAATAAATACTTTATGGAAACCCGGCAAAATCATTCCGAAGAGACGCCACAACCGGCACCTGATAAACTAGCGCTTATTCTTGGGCTGCTCAGGAAACGTAGCAGCAAATTTATCTACACCCTTTGGTCCTTCCTGCGCTCTCCGGCTTTTCTAAGAAATATCGCAGCCATTCTGGTTACACTGGGCATCCTTTATGGCTTGTTGGTTTTTAGTTTGCGTATTTTTACCCACCATGGCAGCAGCATACAAATTCAGGATTTCACCGGGATGACCATTGATCAGGCGCGAGAAAAAGCTGCGGCCAATCAACTTACGCTCGTTATCACTGACTCCGTTTTCATTTTGGAGGCCAATCCGGGGACCATCCTTAACCAACTGCCCGAACCATTCTCTCGCATCAAGAAAAACAGATCGGTTTATGTGACGATCAACAGTTTCATGCCACCCCAGGTAGTACTTCCCAGTCTGGTCGGCAACTACGATTACAACCAATATACCCGTAAGCTCCAACGCATGGGTATCAAATACCGCATCATTGAAAAGCGCTTCGATCAAAAGCTGGAAGCCAATACCATCTTATTTTTCTATTTCAATGGCGAAGAGATTACCGATGCCCGCTTGCGGGAAGGCGTCAAGGTGCCCAAAGGGAGTACACTGGACTTCGTAGTCACAGAACGCCGGAGTGATCAGGTTAGCATTCCTGACTTGACTTGCAAAACCTACAACCAGGCTGCCTTCGTGCTGAGCAGCATGAACCTTGAGATAGGACAGGTTTTCGGAGAATTTGCCAACTACGATGAGGCATGGGTTTACCGACAGGATCCGCCTGAATCCGGAGATATCATGGTACCTGTGGGAACCCGTGTGAACTTGTATCTCAGTGCAGAATATCCTGCCGCTTGTGCAGGAACGACAAGCAACCCACAAGATGCTCCTGAAAATAACAACTGATACTTGTACGTTCGGATGATATGCTTTACCATTGCTTTCACACTCTTATCATAAAGTGAATAGATTCATGACATTATCCAGGATAGCTCTTTTCTCCCTGCTGGGAATATTTAGTCAGGTACTGCCCGCACAAAGCTTGTTTCCCCTTCAGGAAAATTACCCTCTGCAACACCAATGGTGGCAAAATGAAGCTCAATTGCCCCCTGTTTTTCGCAATTTTGGTTTCCCCGCTCTTGAAAAAAGCGATTGCCCTGTATTCAGCCCGGAACTGGTCTATCTCACTGCCGGACAAGCCGCTAAAGTGACCATCAATATTGATACGACGGGACTGGGAGAAGCTGCCGGTACTTATAATTGCATCAATTGTGGCATTGTAAGCGGAGTCTCCTTTGAGATCAACAATGCTACCCTGCAGATTACACCCGATCCGGATATTGAATTACAAACAGAAAGAATACTTATTGAATTTTGCAATTCGGCCGGTTGTCGCACTGCCCCACTAGACCTCCTCATCCGAAGACCAGGCAAAACGATAGAAGAAACACCACTGACCCTGCCTTCCGAGGGCATGACAAGCCTGGACATTCCCCTTGACTTTCCCGGTGCTATCAGTTGTTCCTTTTTCCTGGACTGCACAGATGACTACGAGGGGAAAGAACAAAACGCAACGATCACAGCAGCGCAGCAACTTGCTTACCGGGCTGCCCGTTATCCCGGAACGGACCGCGTATGCCTCGTTTTTTGCGATGAAAACGCCATTTGCGATACTTTTAGCTATGTTTTCGAAATCGTCCGGGAAAGCAAACTGCTTCCCTTCTTTGATGATTTCTCCTACGAAGGTCCCTACCCCGACGCTGAACTGTGGCTGGATCTGGATCCTTATATCAACGATAATATGGCCGTCAATCCACCTTCCGTGGGTGTAGCTACCTTCGACGGGCTCGATAGCAGGGGACAAGCTTATGCTCCCGCCGAACACGGACCTGCCGACCGCCTTACTTCTACCCAAATCGACCTTACCCGGGGAGTTACCAACGATGTATGGTTGCTTTTCTGGTTACAACGCAAGGGCCTGGGAGACAAGCCAGAACCTGCAGACTCCATGGTGCTGGAATTCAAAAACAGAGAGGGCAAATGGGAGCATATTCGATCTTTCGCAGGCATTCCGATTAACCAACCCAATACTGTGGAGGAACCTTTTAACTTTTACAGGGAAATCCTCGACTCAAAATACCTGCACGATGCCTTTCAATTTCGGTTTACCAACTTGTCAGAAGGAACCGGACTGCTGGACAACTGGCATTTAGATTACGTCAGATTGGACGTCATACAGACAGACTCTGTATTCAATGATGTAGCCTTCACCCAAAAACCTGCACCTATACTTAAAACCTATACCAGTCTACCCTGGCGGCATTTTCAGGGACAAAGTGACATTGACCTAAGACAAGATATTAGCGTGGGTGTCTTCAACCACGCCATAGAAAACCTGAATGTAAGTCCTTCCAGCGCCAGCCTTACCGAGAAGGAAAGTGGCTTGAGTGTGTGGTCACCCGCTACTCCCACCCTTTTCAATGCCCTGGAATCCAACATTCCAAGAGGCGAACCAGTATTGCGAACCTATTCCCTCAATGGCGATCCCAGCGGATTTCCCTCCGTTTGGACCGGATACCAGCAAACCATGCGCTCTGATGTTTTTGACGATTACGACAAACTTGCCTTTGAGCTTACTTACGAGTTATCTAACTTGTCCCAACGAAGCGGCCCCGGTTAGGAAGGAGTGAGCAGAAACGACAAGGTCAGTAGCGTTACTGTATTTGACAACTATTTCAGTTATGACGATGGTACTGCTGAAGCAGCCCTGGTAGCTCAGGAAAGACGTCAGGTAGCCGTACGTTTTACCACTGGTGTAGCAGATTCCCTGCGAGCGGTTCAATTTCATTTCCCGCATGCTTCCATTGATGTCTCCGAACAATTATTTGACCTGAGGGTATGGGTAGGTTCGCTCGATTCCGAGCCTGTTTACGAAGAATTTAGCGTAACTCCTTACTATACAGACCTTTTTTACGACACGCTGCAGGGTTTCAGCACCTATCCGCTCATCGACGAAAAGGGGCAAAACAAGGCCATTTTTTTGCCGGCAGGCACAGATTTTTACATAGGCTGGGAGCAATATACCTCCTGCAATGGTCTACAGTGCATACCTGTTGGATTCGACAAAAACTCTCCCGCAGGTACTCAGGCACTGTTTCAAAACCCGGGTACCGGTTGGCAGCCTTTTCCGGAATATTTCCCGGAAGGGTCACTCATGATCAGGGCTGTAGTCGGTGATCAAACTCCCGGATTCACCCCTGTCAGTACAAACGAAGCCGAACTATTGACCGAATTGGATGTATTTCCCAATCCGACAGCAGGTTCTTTGTTTTTCCGCCTTCGGCAAAATGATTTTCCGGAGTATCGCTATCAGCTGTGGAGCAGCACCGGACAGTTGCTCCAGCAGGGAGAACTGCCACCTCATCTAAACCTTGAACAAGCTCCCAGAGGACTCTATTGGTTGAAAGTTATCCATGAAGCAAGCGGAAGGCAATTGAGCAAAAAAGTTGTTTTGCAGTAAACAGGAAATGGTCTTTGGCTATTGACTATTAATGACTTACTGCTTTTTCTGCACATAAGCATCTATTCCGTGGCTGACTTTCAACTCTCTTGCCAGTTTATCAGCATCGGCTTTATTGTCGAATCTGCCTGCTATAGCGGAGGCGTAGGATTTTTTATTAAAATAGCCAATTTCAGCATTGGCATATCCCATATTGCGAAGCTCCCTGACACGGGTTTCTGCATTGGATTTTAATGAAAAAGAACCAGCGATGACCATATAGTTCCCTGAAAAGGAAGTCCCCTTGTCAAGATCATTGGCATAGCTATCAGTCACATTTTGAGCAGGAACGGCCGGCTCTGATGACTCTTCAAACACGACCAATGAAGTATCTACGGTCGTATTGTCTTCAAAAGGCCATTCTTCGGCTTTTGTCTCGCGGGGTTGCACAAGCTCTTCTACATTCGTTCCCTTATCCTTATTGCCCAGCAAATTGGTGGTTTTATAAATAAGGTAGCCCAAAGCGGCTACACAAAGAACAACAACAACTATGGTGATGATATCCAGTCTTGACATAACAGTACGATTTAGGATCTAGAAGTTATCTAAATAACTTTAACAAAAATAAGTAATTTGCACCTAACAAGTTACAATTAAAACTAGCACTCCAAGCTCAATCCGTCCCATGCGAAAGCTACGTTTGCGGGCAATTGGCTCGAAACTTCCCTATGGCACCCCATCCGGTGGCTCATGTGGGTGAGATAAGCCTGACGCGGATTGATCTCCTCAATAAAAGCCAGTGCCTCATTCAGGGAGAGGTGAGAATGGTGAGGAGTATGGTGTAAGGCATTTACGACCAGCATATCAACACCGGAAAGTTTGGCTGCTTCTTCTGAAGTGATGGTTTTCATATCTGTCAGATAAGCAAAATCTCCCATCCGAAAGCCGAGTACCGGCAATTTGCCGTGCATCACTTCTATAGGCTGGAAATCGATGTCGCCAATCTGAAAGCGGGAGGATTTATCTATGGGCAAGAGGTCTATCATGGGAGAACCCGGGTAGCGCTCGGCGGCAAAGGCATAAGCAAAGCGATTTTGCAATTCTTTCATCACAGCTCGGGTAGCATAAACGGCCATGTCTCTTTTTTGCATGAAATTGAAGGGGCGCACATCGTCAATGCCAATGATGTGGTCATTGTGTTCGTGCGTCAAAACAATCGCATCTATGCCTCTCACACCTTCCCTCAACATTTGCTGTCGGAAATCGGGCCCACAGTCTATCACTACCCGGGCTTCCTCTGACTCCAATAACAGGGCAGGTCTGAGTCTTTTGTCTTTTGGGTCGGCAGAGCTGCAGACTTCACAATCGCAGCCAATTACCGGAACACCCTGTGATGTACCCGTTCCTAGAAAAGTAACTTTCAATTGCTAGTTGTTGTATTGGATTCCCCGGGTAGGGGAACGACCTCGTTAAAGAATTTTTTCTGCTTTTCGTCGAGACCTTCTGCATCCAATTCCAGGCCGGAAAGGATATCGAGCAAGCAATTAATCCTGCCTTCGGTATCAAAAAATTTATTGACTACTGCGATCTTCTTGTTTTGCACCAAACAATAGCCGGAATTGAAATTGCCTTTTTCATAGCGAACGGTATATTCAAAAGCCTCCATCAACTCTTCCAGCTTCTTGAGGTTATTTTTTGTGAACTTCAACATAAGCTCCTTACTTTTTCATTCGCAATAAACAAAAGTAACCAAAGGTGCCGATTTTTTTTCATATTTGGGTAAGCAAAACCCCTTACCATGCATCAATTATTCCGGGTATTCCTCCTCTTTTTCTTCCTGCAGACAAGCATTCCCTCTCTGCAGGCTCAGCGGTTCATGGCAGGCCTGAGTGGAGGCCTCAACCTCAGTCAACTCGATGGCGACGACCTCAGTGGGTTCAACAAACCGGGATTGAACATCGGCCCTTTTGTCAATACCGTGCTCTCGGATCGCTGGCAACTGGGCATTGAACTCCTTTATTCCGAATTGGGAAGCAGCAAAACCTTGGGTGATCCCGCCTCAGCTTCGCTGGAAAAAATAGCCATACAGGCAGTTGAAGTTCCGTTTCTTCTTCGGTTTCGGGAGTGGAAGTTCCTTTTGGCCGGAGGCCTGTCCTATTTTCGCCGGATCAATAGCAAGGTAACGGACTACACAGGACAGGACGTCAGCGACCTTGTTCAATTACAGGACAACCACCTCGCTATTGTGCTGGGCAGTGCTGTCTTTTTACAAGAAAACTGGGGCATTGATTTGCGATGGGAAAAATCGCTGTCCAACTGGCAGGCTGACCCCAATGCCAATCGCCTCATCAGTCGGCACCTGAGCATCAAAACATTCTATTTATTCAAATAAATCTCCCAAACCATGATTCGCAAGCTACTGATCCTATTTGTCCTTGGCAGCTTTTTTTCCTGCTCTGACAGTGCTCCACAAAAAGAACAGCCAATAGCAGGCACAACCTATCCCGCTCTACCTGAAGCAATTAGGAAAGACCTGCTGGAAAAATGTGACTACATAGACATCACTTTTTACAACTACCCTATCAGTACAAGTCAGGATGCCGTTTCTTCCATCCGCCCGGCGCTGACTTACTGGGATCCGGCACCTGCTACGGTACCCAATATTTGCAAACCAGCAGCCCATATCTGGTACCAGTCAAAGGGCAACAACCTGCTCGAAGCAGACATTTACTTTGCTTCCAGTTGTTTTATCTATGTGTTTTATGAAAATGGGAAGCCGACTTACGCCAACCCTATGAATGGCACGGGACAAGCATTCTTTGACAGAATTCTCAGGTCATTTATCCAGCAAAAATAAAGGGGGAGCTTGCTCCCCTCACTCTTCCTCGTCTGTCCCCATCTGATTTGCCTCGTGGAGTTCGTTGAAGAGATGGTTAAGTCGGTACATCTCATCCAGCGTATCGTCCAGGTAAAAGTTGATATCGGGAATTCTTCTCAAATGCTTTTTGATGCGGTAAGCAAGCGCCTGCTTGAGTCTGATCAGTTCGTTTTCCATCTCCAGGATCACCTCCTGTTTGTTTTCCTGATTGTACACGCTCAGATATATTTTGGCCAGGCTCATATCCGGAGACATGACTACCTGTGTAACCGTTACCAATGCCTGGCTACCGTAAATGTAGCTTCCCTCCTGCTGCAGAACTATGCTAAAATTGCGCTTTACCAGCTCCGCTACCTGCTTTTGTCTTTTTGTTTCCATGCCTCTTGAATGCTTATCGTATAAGAGTTCAAAAATAGCTTCTTTTAACGAACATTACAAAGGTCCCCTGCCCTTCCACCAATATTGCGCAGGAATCCTTATTTTTATGAATTGTATCGTTTAAGTCTGTACGTGGAAATGCAAAATACCAAATTCCTGGACACTCCTATCGAATACCTCAAAGGGATAGGCCCGGTAAAAGGCGAGTTGCTCAAAAAAGAACTGGGGATCTTCAACTTCAGGGACTTCCTCTATCATTTCCCCTATAGATATATCGACAAAACGCGCTTTCACGCCATCAGCGATCTGCACGAAAATAGCGGACAGGTATTGCTCAAGGGTACCCTCAGACGCTTGGAAACTATTGGCGAGGGTCGCAAAAAGCGGATGGTGGGAAGATTCCGGGATGACTCAGGAGCTATTGACCTCGTCTGGTTTTCAGGCCTGCGCTGGTTGGAAAAAGTCCTGCAGGTAGGTTCTGAATATGTCGTCTATGGCAAGGTTTATTCCTTTCAGGAAAAAAAGACCATCTCTCATCCCGAAATGGAACTCGCAACCCAGGCCGGGACTGCCGAACGCCCCAGTTTCGATCCTGTCTATCCCTCAACTGAAAAACTCAACAACAAAGGGCTGGATGTCAAAAACAGGAGAAAACTCGTCCGTTCACTCCTCGAAGGCTTGCCGGAAGGCGCCGCACCGGAAAATCTGTCTCCCCGCTTGCTCCAGGCACTGCAACTCATGCCTCATCGGGAAGCACTCGAACAAATCCACTTCCCCAAAGACCAGGAAGCCCTCGAAGCTGCCAGATTGAGATTGAAGTTCGAAGAACTGTTTTTCCTGCAGCTTCGTTTGCTGCAACTCAAAACCCACAACCAGGAGCGCATCAAAGGCTACGTTTTCGAGCAAATCGGCAATTTCTTTCATACCTTTTTTGAAGAACACCTTCCCTTCGAATTGACCGAGGCCCAAAAAAATGTACTCAAAGAAATCCGACGGGACCTAAAGTCCGGTATTCAGATGAACAGGCTCTTGCAAGGGGACGTAGGTAGTGGAAAAACAATCGTAGCTGTGATGACCATGCTGATGGCCATAGACAATGGCTACCAGGCTTGCATGATGGCTCCTACCGAAATCCTCGCTCAACAACATTACAGCGGTGTTAAAGATTACCTCGAACCCCTGGGGCTGGAAGTACGTTTCCTCTCCGGCTCTGTTTCCGGGAAAAAACGCAAAACCATCCTCGAAGACCTTGGCGCCGGAAAAATCCATATCCTCATAGGCACACACGCCCTCATTGAAGAACCCGTAAAGTTTCACCAACTCGGCCTGGCCATTACCGATGAACAGCATCGCTTCGGGGTAGAACAAAGAGCCAAACTATGGGCCAAGGGCAAACCCTTTCCTCCTCATATCCTCGTCATGACTGCTACTCCCATACCCAGGACCCTGGCCATGACCCTCTACGGAGACCTCGATGTTTCTGTCATCAACACCCTGCCTCCCGGCAGAAAGCCCATTCAGACCCTCCACAAAACAGAAAACCACCGCTTGCAGGTATTCGGGTTTATCCGGCAGGAAATCCAACTCGGAAGACAGGTATATGTCGTTTATCCCCTGATTGAAGAATCTGAAAAACTCGATTTGCTCAATCTGGAAGCCGGTTATCACGCCCTGAGCCGGGAATTTCCTCCGCCACAATACCAGATCAGTGTGGTACATGGAAAGATGAAACCCGCCGACAAGGACTACGAAATGCAAAGATTCGTAGAGGGAAAGACTCAAATTATGGTGGCTACTACCGTAATCGAAGTAGGGGTCAACGTACCCAATGCCAGCGTGATGGTCATAGAAAATGCCGAGCGATTTGGCCTCTCTCAACTACACCAGCTGAGAGGAAGGGTAGGTCGTGGAGCAGAACAATCCTACTGCCTGCTCATGACCGGCTTTAAATTATCCGAAGAAGGCAGGGAACGCATCCGAACCATGGTCCAAACCAACGATGGCTTTGAAATTGCCGAAGCTGACCTCAGGCTGAGAGGCCCCGGCAACATGGAAGGTACCCAGCAAAGTGGCATCCTGCAATTCAGAATAGCAGACCTCGTTCATGACGGAAAATTGCTGGAGAAAGTCAGAAATATCGCCCGAAAAGTGCTTGATGAAGATCCTTTGCTGGAAAAAGACGAAAATCAACCCTTAAAAACCTATCTTGATAGTCATTTTAAGTCCTGGAAAGGATGGAGTAAAATCAGCTAATCATGACAGGTGTTACTACAAAACAAAGACTGGAAGCCATCGACATTTTCAGAGGGCTCACCATTGCCGCAAT
This sequence comes from Saprospiraceae bacterium, assembly GCA_023268675.1. Taxonomy (GTDB): domain Bacteria; phylum Bacteroidota; class Bacteroidia; order Chitinophagales; family Saprospiraceae; genus JALQTV01. The sequence goes on from JALQTV010000025.1 coordinate 13,952, forward strand.
GATCCTGGTCAATAACCCAGGATCCTGGTCTCATGTTTATGCTCCACTGCTGCACGCCGAGTGGCATGGATGCACCCCTACTGATCTTGTTTTTCCCTTTTTTTTATTTATTGTAGGAGCAGTCATTCCCTGGTCACTGGCTTCCGCCAAAAATGCCGAAACCATTCCTCCCGGTGTTTATCAAAAAATCAGCAGCCGGGCGCTCATCATCTTTGGCCTCGGTCTGTTTCTAGCAGCTTTCCCTACTTTCAAAATCAAGTCTGATACGCCTACCGCCATAGTAATCCTTCACTACCTTTTACTTAGCCTTTTCAGCCTCAGCCTCCTTGCAAGAGCGATTTATCTGAGTCAAAATGAAGGACAAAAAGCTAAAAAATGGATACTCCCGCTGCTTGCCACTGCCGTGATCATGATCATCATCGGTATCTTTTACTATGACTTCAGTCGTCTTCGCATCCCCGGAGTATTGCAAAGAATAGCATTGGTTTATTTGGTCAGTTCCATTTTATTTTTGCACCAATCCCGAAAAGGTCTGTTGGTCTCAGGCATCGCCCTTCTATTGCTCTACTGGGTTTTGATGACGCTGGTGCCTGTCCCCGGAGGAATAGCCCCCAACCTCGAACCTGAAACCAATCTTGGTGCCTGGCTGGACAGGAGCATCTTTGGCAGTCACTTATGGGTACAATCCAAAACCTGGGATCCTGAAGGCTTGCTGAGCACCCTGCCCGCCATAGTCACCGGCATCAGCGGTATCCTTTGTGGACTGTGGCTCAAACGGGATACACCCCTGCCAAAGAAAATAACCGGCATCCTGGTAGCAGGTCTTGTGTTGGTTTTGCTTGGCTACCTCTGGGGCATGGTCTTCCCAATCAATAAAAAGATATGGACCAGCTCTTATGTGCTCTACACCAGTGGCATAGCACTATTGGTATTGGCAACAGTCCTTTACCTGGTTGATCATCTGGGCTGGAAAAAATGGACAAAGCCATTCCAAATCTATGGGATGAATGCTCTTTTTGTCTATGTAATGTCTGGGATTGTTGTCAAATTAATCATGGCTATCAAGTGGACCGGCAGTGAAGGTGCTACTATCAGCATGAGAAGCTGGCTTTACGATACGCTATTTACCTCCTGGCTTCCCGATTATGAGGCTTCTCTGGCTTTTGCCATAGCTAATGTGCTTTTCTTCTACTTGCTAGCTGTAGTGCTTTACCGCAAAAAAATCTTTATCAAGGTGTAGAAACTAAGCTACAATATTGGTTATTGACTCTTAGCTTTTAAAAATAACCTCGAGGGGCAATGAACCCAATTACAGGGTTACCAGGAAAAGACCTTCTGGCTCATTTCTGTCCGATGGATTTATTTTCTAACCAACAAACGGTCAACGCTATTTAGGGAAGGACACATTATTGTCAAGCACTAAATGTTAAAGGCCAACTGCCAAGGGTCTTTTCCGTCCGCTGCTCACTGTTCACTGTTCACTGCTCACTGTTCACCGTTCACTGCCCACTGCCCACTGCTCACTGCCTATAAACCACTTGGGTCAGGAAAAGGCCCTCGGGAGGAGCGGACCAACTTTTCTTCAATCGCGTTTGGGTATCCAGGGCTTCCCTGACTTCTCTGATGCTAACCTTGTTCATAGACACATTGAGGCACATGCCCACGATAAGTCGTACCATGCCACGGAGGAAGCGATTTGCGGAGATGTGGTAAACCATTCGGTGTTGGTCAGGGTAAAACTTCCATTCTGACTGTTTGATCAAACATTTCATGGTCTGTGCGTCCGAATCGGTTTTGCAGAAAGGAAAGAAATCCTCGTAATCCAGGACAATCGAAGCCGCCTGTTGCAGCGTCAGTGGATCAATTTGATCCCCGAAGGGGAAAAAATAGGCTGTTTTTTCAGCAAAAGGGTTTTTCTTGAGATCAATGAAGTATTCGTAACTTCTGAGGGTTGCGTCGAATCGTGCATGTGCTTCCGGGTGAACGGGGATGAATTCGTCGATGGCAATGTCTCTGGGAAGCAATTTGTTGATCCGCCGGACAAAACCTTCCGGAAGTGGGTAAGGACTATCGAAGTGGATAAAATATTGGCGCGCATGTACACCGGTGTCGGTACGCCCGCAGCCTACGATTTCGGTCGCCTGGTTGAAAACGGTAGAAAGCGCAGTTTCTATCTGCTCCTGCACACTTATCTGGTTTGGCTGTTTCTGCCAACCATAATAATTAGCTCCGTTATATGCCAGGCGAGCGAAATACCTCATGGCGCGAAAAAATCAGGCTGCCTGTAATTTGGCCAGCTTGGAACGAGTAAGTTTTTCTTTGGCGTATTGTGCTGTAATTTCAAACTTCTTGACATCCTTTTTTGAGGGCAGCTCAAACATGGCATCTGTCATGATAGCTTCACAAATAGACCTCAGACCACGGGCTCCCAGATTAAATTCAAGGGCTTTTTCGGCGATGAAGTCCATAGCATCCTCAGCAAAAACCAATTCTATCCCTTCCAGTTCGAACAATTTCTTGTACTGCTTGATCAATGAATTGCTGGGCTCGCTGAGAATGCGCTTGAGTGCTTCCTGGTCCAGTGGATTGAGATAAGTCAATACCGGAAGGCGGCCAATCAATTCAGGGATCAATCCGAATCTTCTCAAATCCTGATGATTGACATAAGGTAGCAGGCTCTCAGTCTTGTCTACGGTCTCTTCTGCTGCCGATTTAAAGCCAATCACATGTTGGTTTACCCTTCTGCCGATGATCTTTTCTATGCCGTCGAATGCTCCTCCGCAAATAAAGAGAATGTTTTCAGTGTTGACTTTGACCAATTTCTGTTCCGGGTGCTTGCGCCCTCCCTGAGGAGGTACATTCACATCGGTTCCTTCCAGCATTTTCAGCAAAGCCTGTTGTACTCCCTCTCCGGATACATCGCGCGTAATGGATGGGTTATCACTCTTACGGGCGATTTTGTCAATCTCGTCAATGTATACAATTCCTTTTTCGGCGGCAGCCACATCATAATCACAAACCTGCAGTAAGCGACTGAGGATGCTCTCCACATCTTCTCCGACATAGCCTGCTTCGGTAAATACCGTGGCATCGACAATGGCGAAAGGAACTTTCAGGTACTTGGCAATGGTCTTGGCCAATAAGGTTTTCCCTGTACCGGTTTGTCCGATGAACAGGATATTCGACTTTTCTATCTCTACCTCATCTTTCCTGGTCTGGCGAAGCCTCTTGTAGTGATTGTACACAGCTACCGAAAGGACTTTTTTGGCATCATCCTGGCCGATTACATAGCGGTCCAAATGGGTTTTGATGTCCATAGGAGTCACAGTATCGGGAATGGCAAAACCTGATCCCTCCTGTTTGAGGGATTTGCCATAGAGTTCTTCTTCCAGGATTTCTTTGGCCTGCTCCACACAGGCCTCACAAATATGTCCGTCAATGCCTGCGATCAGGATAAGCGTTTCAGACTTATCTCTGGCACAAAACGAGCATTTAAAATTCTGTTTGCTTTTGCGCATGAATTGGTTTTTTCTACTATCTCAATGGGGCTGTACCCGTGAGGTAACTAAAGATAGCTCCTAAGCATTCTGATCACCTCCGTTTCGCTGGAAGCGTACACCAATGACTTCGTCCACAAGGCCGTATTCCTTTGCTTCATCGGCAGTCATCCAGTTGTCACGGTCACAATCTTTTTCAATTTTATCGTATGGCTGATCTGTATGATAACTCAAGATATCATACAATTCCTTTTGTTGTTCTTTAACCAGTTTGTAGTAAATTTCCATTTCACTGACCTGTCCCTGCATGCCACCCAGTGGTTGGTGAATCATCACGCGAGAGTGTGTCAGGCAAGTTCTTTTGCCTTTTGCACCAGCACATAGCAATACAGCTCCCATGGAGGCAGCCAGGCCGGTACAGATGGTTCCTACATCCGGTGAAACATACTGCATGGTATCGTAAATCCCCAAACCTGCGATAACAGAACCGCCGGGGCTGTTGATGTACATCTGTATGTCTCTTTTTGGGTCACTCGACTGCAAAAACAACAACTGAGCCTGGATGATATTGGCTACGTCGTCCATCACCGGAGTTCCCATGAAAATGATGCGATCCATCATAAGCCTTGAGAACACATCGAGTACCGTGGCGTTTAGCTGTCGTTCCTCGATGATATAAGGCGTTACGTTTTGCAGGCTGTGCTTGGCGTAGTCGGTCAATCTTTGAGAACTCATGCCCAGGTGGCCGACTGCATATTTGAAAAATTCGTTGTTTGACTTCATGTGTGCGTTTATTTTATAAAACCGGGGTATTTACAAAAAGGTTGAAGTTTATTCCTCATCTTCTTCAAAAGCATTGGCTTTTTCTGCTTCTTCCCTTGCTTTTTGGGCTATTTCCTGAAATTCTTCCAGAGATACCTTGGTTGAGTCAATGCTAACGTGTTCTTTGACTACGTCGAAAACTTTGTCAGACAAAATCTCCTCTGACATTCTTTCCACCTCTTTCTGATCTTCTGCCAGCATGCGTTCAGCTATGCCATTGAGCATATCATCGTTGAACGCACCCATGCCACTGCCACCGAGGTAAGATCGGATGCGGTTTTTGAATTGCTCCAACAATTCGTCGCGACTAACGCGGAGGCCAAATTGTTCGGCAAATTTACTTTTGATCAGGGTCCACTGAAGGTTTTTGGCAAAGAAAGGGTATTCTTTTTCCAGTTGTGCTTCCGTAAGATTTTCATTGCTGCTCAACAACCATTTGCGCAAGAAGGCATCGGGGAGGGGAAGCTTGTTGACGTCCATGAGATGATTCTGGAAATCGCGGAAAAGCAGGGCTTCAGATTGTTGGTTGAAATGTTGGGCAATATCCTGGCGGATCTTTTCTCTGGCTTCTTCTTCAGAACTCACCTGATCCTGACCAAACATCTTGTCGAAAAATTCCTGATTGAGTTCAGCAGGAGTTGTTCGGCTGATTTCCGTAAGGGTCAGCTGAAAATTTTGGTTTTCAGGGCTTTCCTGTCCTTCTTCCAGGTTGAGGAAATAGCGGTTTACAAAGGCTTCGTCTCTGTCTTCTTCCAGTTCATAGATATTAGCAACAAGGGTGTCTCCTTTTTTGCTGCCAAGCACCGTCTTTTTAACTGCTTCGCTGCCAATTTTACTGACCAGAATTCGGAATTCGCTTTCAATGCCACCTTCTTTGACCACCTCGCCTTCCATTTCTTTTGCCTCAATGGTCAACAAATCATTTTCATCAATATTGTCTTCTACTTCAGTTCTTTCCCCAAAACGCTTTCGGGCATTGTCGAGTTCTTCGTCAATGAGTTTGTCCGAAATATCTACTTCCTGCATGGTGAAGTTGCTGTCTTTGCTTAGCCCCTGCAGTTCGAATTCGGGTATCAGGCCCAGTTCAAAGATAAACTCGAAGTCTTTTAGTTCCTGCAGGTCAAAATCTACCGGTTCCTGCTTGTCAGAGGGAAGGGGTTGGCCCAGGTACTTGATCTGGTTTTCGTCGATGTATTCGAAGAGTTTTTGCTGCAGCATTTCGTTGATTACATCTGCCAGAATGGCTTTTCCGTACATCT
>JALQTV010000260.1:0-320 GCA_023268675.1 Saprospiraceae bacterium
CCTGGGTAGATGTAAAGGAAGGCATCCGGTGGGAATCACTTGGCGCCAGCCACGAATTGTACAACGCAGGGCATTTGTACGAGGCCGCTTACACCCATTACAAGGCTACCGGTAAGCACAATTTTCTGGACATCGCGCTCAAAAATGCGGACCTGCTGGTACAAACCTTCGGAGAAGGGAAAATGGAAGCCGTTCCGGGGCATCAGATTGTAGAAAGCGGCTTGATTAAGTTGTACCAGGCGACTCAAAATGCTGACTACCTGAATCTGGCGAAGTATTTTCTGGACAAGCGGGGCGTACCCGAACATCATGAGTTGTAC
>JALQTV010000260.1:330-4278 GCA_023268675.1 Saprospiraceae bacterium
CAGGATCACCTGCCCGTGACACAGCAGGAAGAGGTGGTGGGACATGCAGTAAGAGCCATGTATATGTACGCTGCCATGACCGATATGGCGGTTTTGACGAATGACACCCTGATGGGACAGGCGGTGGACAAACTTTGGGAAAACATGGTGACGCGAAAAACATACATCACTGGTGGGATTGGATCGAGACACGAGGGAGAATCTTTCGGAGACAACTATGAACTTCCCAACCTCAGTTCCTACAACGAAACCTGTGCGGCTATTGGAAGTGTGTACTGGAATCACCGCCTTCACAGCAAAACAGGCAATGCCGGATATTTTGATGTAATCGAGCGCACCCTTTACAATGGATTGATTTCCGGATTGTCATTGGATGGCACCAGCTTTTTCTACCCCAATGCGCTGGAAGCAGACGGAGAATTTAAATTCAACAGGGGATCCTGCACGCGCCAAAATTGGTTTGACTGCTCTTGTTGTCCTACCAACCTGATACGATTCATTCCGGCAATTCCGGGTTTGTTGTACAGCCATTCGGCAGATACCATTTATGTCAACCTTTTCGCTGCAAGCGAGGCTACAATTGACCTGCCACAGAATCGGATAAATTTGTCGGTGCAGACGCAATACCCCTGGGACGGGAAAGTAAGCATTGTAGTAAAACCCGAGAAAAATACAGCCTTTACCCTCAAAATCAGAATACCCTCCTGGGCGAGAAACCAACCCATGCCGGGGGATTTGTATGCTTACAGCCGTTTCAATGAAGAAAAAGCGCTTGTCAGTCTGAACGGGGAAGTTCAAGACCTGGATTTGAGTGGGGAATACCTCGTTGTACAACGCAACTGGAAGGCGGAAGATGCATTGACCCTCACTTTCCCTATGCCTGTGCGCATGGTTGAATCCAATCCTCTGGTCACAAGCAATGCAGGCAAGCGATCGCTGGAAAGGGGACCTTTGGTTTACGCCATAGAAGAAATGGACAATCCGGGAGATTTTGACGCAATACAACTTGATCCCGGTGCAACTTTTGAAGTTCAGGAAGCTCCGGATTTGTTGGGGGGCATTTATACCATCAGCAATGGGGAGTTTACAGCCATACCCTATTACAGTTGGTCCAATCGCGGCATAGGGAAGATGAAAGTATGGCTACAAACAACAGAAACTATTCCAAACAAATAATATCATTCCAATGAAAAAAATAATTACTTCCTGCGCTTTGATGCTCACAGCAATCGCTATGGGCTCGCTCGTTCAGGCTCAGCCTGCTGTTCACAAATTGGAGGTGGACGTTTCAAAGTCGGTGGCGTCCATTCAGCCAACCATGTATGGCATCTTCTTCGAGGACATCAATTTTGCTGCTGACGGAGGGCTTTATGCCGAACTGATCAAAAACAGAAGTTTTGAATTTACCCTTCCGCTAACCGGCTGGTTGCAGCCCAACAGCGACAGACATTCCCTCAACCTCGCCTCCGGAATGGGAACCATCATCAAATCGGAAGACAATCCTGCCGACCGCAACTTTCTGCGAGTGGAAGTCAACAACGATGCAGGCTACCAATTGATCAATGAGGGCTTTCGGGGAATGGGAATCCAGGCAGGAGCCCTCTATGACCTTTCTTTTGAAGCAGCCCTGTATCAGGGAGCTATTTCAGGTGTAACATTTGACCTGATCAGTCCGGAGGGAAAGGTAATTGGTTCTACCTCAGTTACTCCGCAAGGCAATAACTGGAAGTATTACGAAGGGACCATTACAGCGAATGCTACTGAAGAAAAGGCACAATTGCGAATCACCTTTACGGGAAAAGGAGCCATTGATATGGACATGATTTCTCTTTTCCCTCAGGATACCTGGATGGGGCGCAAGAAAGGCTTGCGGAAAGATCTGGTGCAGCTGCTGGATGGCCTCAATCCCGGATTTTTGCGTTTCCCGGGAGGTTGTATTGTCGAGGGGCGGACCCTTGCCAGACGCTACCAATGGAAAAAAACCGTTGGACCTGTTACGGACAGAACCATGCTGGTCAACCGATGGAATACCGAATTTGCCCATCGCCTGACACCGGATTATTATCAAAGTTTTGGTTTGGGATTCTTTGAGTATTTCCAACTTTCAGAGGATTTGGGGGCAGAACCTATGCCCATTCTGGGTTGTGGCATGGCATGCCAGTTCAATACAGGCGAGTTGGTACCTATGGATGAGTTGGATCCCTACATTCAGGATGCGCTTGACCTGATAGAATTTGCCAACGGTTCGGTAAATTCTCCCTGGGGCAGCGTAAGGGCTGATATGGGTCATCCAGAACCTTTTAATCTCAAGTACCTCGGTATCGGAAATGAACAGTGGGGGCCTGAATACATCAGAAGGTACGAAGCTTTTGAACAAGCGATCCGAAGCCAATACCCTGACATTGTCCTGATTTCAGGCAGTGGTCCTTTCCCTGATGGCGAACACTTTGAATTTGGTTGGGAAGAAATGAAAAGATTGAATGCTGAGATAGTGGACGAACACTACTACCGTGCACCGGAGTGGTTTCGTGAAAATGCTACCCGCTACGACAGCTACGACCGCAATGGCCCCAAAGTGTTTGCGGGCGAATACGCTGCACAAAGTGTCGCCATTGCCAGTCCTGATAATCGCAACAACTGGAATTGTGCACTTTCCGAGGCAGCCTTTATGACCGGATTGGAGCGAAATGCAGACATCGTGGTGATGACCTCCTATGCTCCCTTGATGGCTCATGCCGATGCCTGGCAGTGGACGCCGGACCTCATCTGGTTTAACAACCTCGCGTCCTATGGTACCATCAATTACTATGTACAAAAAATGTACAGCAACAATGCAGGTACTGATTTATTGAACATAAGTGAAGGAGGGGAAGCCCTTACGGGCAAAAATGGATTGTATGCCTCGGCTGTAAAAGATGAAGCAAAGGGTGAATTAATTGTTAAATTGGTGAATGTTGCTGATACTGCCAAATCACTGAGCCTTGCTGTGAAAGGAGGAAAGGCCTCCGGTGAGGTCATGGTTTATGCTATGACTGGAGACAATCCGGATGCGGTAAACTCTTTTGAAAACCCACAGCTGATAAGCCCTGTGAGCAGCAAAACTACCATTGCAAAAAATACTTTGGAGGAAACCATTCCTCCGCACTCATTTTTGGTTTACCGAATTAAAATGAAAGATTAGTGCTTTGCCAACTGATCCAATAGAAAAATTGATTAAATGAAAAGCTACGTTATAGGGTTAGACTATGGGACAGATTCTGTCAGAGCTGTGCTGATCAATGCAGCCGATGGAACAGAACTGGCCTCCAGTGTCCATCATTACAGGCGCTGGGCTGAAGGAAAATACTGCAAGCCTGGGATCAATCAGTTCAGACAGCATCCGCTGGATCATATTGAAGGTTTGGAAGCCACCATCAAGGGTGTGATGGAACAATCCGGAGTCGATCCCCAGTCTGTAAAAGGGATTTGTGTGGATACTACCGGGAGTTCCCCCATTGCTGTTACAGCAGACGGGACGCCCTTGTGCATGACGGAAGGGTTTGAGGAAAACCCCAACGCCATGATGGTACTTTGGAAAGATCACACGGCTATCGAAGAAGCAGAGGAAATCAACCACCTGGCGCGAAGTTGGGGTGGGGAGGATTTTACCCGTTTCGAGGGTGGAATCTATTCTTCTGAATGGTTCTGGGCTAAAATATTGCATGTCAACAGGGAAGATGATGCCGTCAAGAAAGCTGCTTTTTCCTGGTTGGAACACTGCGATTTGATGACAGCCATCCTGGTTGGAAACAACGATGTGCTTGAGTTGAGGCGCAGCCGTTGTGCAGCCGGACACAAAGCGATGTGGCATGAAAGCTGGGGGGGATTGCCTTCACAGGAATTTTTGCGACAGCTGGACCCCTCTTTGGCAGCTTTGCGCGATCGACTCTACACAGATACTTATACTTC
>JALQTV010000261.1 GCA_023268675.1 Saprospiraceae bacterium
GGACGGATGGTAAAAGGCATCCGCGAGCGCCACCCGAATATCCTCATTCAATACCACGGTCACTCTACACCCGGTTTTTCGGTAGCTTCTGCATTGGAAGCAGCCAGAAATGGGGCAGACATTATCGACGTGGGCATGGAGCCTTTGTCCTGGGGTACCGGTCATGCAGACCTGCTGACCGTACACGCCATGTTGGAAGACGCAGGGTTCTCTGTGGCTCCGATCAACATGAAAGCCTATATGGAAGCCCGCTCTCTTACCCAGGAATTCATCGACGATTTTCTGGGATACTACATTTCACCCAAAAATCGCCTGATGAACTCCCTGCTCATCGGCTCGGGTCTTCCCGGCGGTATGATGGGAAGTTTGATGGCGGATTTGAAAAAAAACCTGGAAAGCCTCAACAAATGGCTTTCAAAACGCGGACAGCAACCCATGTCCACAGATGATCTTCTGCTCAAACTTTTTGACGAAGTCGAACACGTATGGCCAAGATTGGGTTATCCCCCACTGGTTACCCCTTACAGTCAGTACGTCAAAAACGTGGCCTTGATGAATACCATCAACCTCATCAAGGGCAAGGATCGCTGGGAATTGATTGACGACAATACCTGGGGACTTATTCTTGGTAATTCAGGCAATCTGCCCGGTCCCCTGGGAGACGAGATCATAGAGCTGGCTAAAAAGGAAGGCAAGGAATTTTTCTCCGGCAACCCACAGGATCTTTACCCGGATGAATTGCCTGTTTTTGAAGCCAAAATGAAAGAAAAAGGCTGGGACAAAGGCGAGGACGACGAGGAATTGATGCAATACGCCATGCACCCCAACAATTACGAGGAATACAAGTCTGGCAAGGCTAAAGAAAAATTCCTGGCAGATCTTGAGGCCAAAAAAGCGGCAAAAGAAGGCAAAACACAGGTAGCAGCACCTGCAAACAATGCTCCGGTCGGTGGAGGACAACCCAAAGTGATGAACATTGACGTCAACGGGCAAGCTTATAAAGTTACCGTTGCCTGGGGAGCATCACAAAATGCCGCTGCACCAGCTTCAAGTCCAACTCAGGCTCCACAGGCACCAACTCCCGCAGCACCCGCAGCCGGTGGTCCGACGAAAGAGGTGGTAGCACCTCTCGAAGGAAAGTTTTTCCAAACCAAAGAAAGTTCTGAAAAGCCCCTTCAAGTAGGGGACAAGGTAGAAAAAGGTGACGTCGTGGGATACATCGAATCCATGAAAGTAATTAATTCTGTTACATCCGAATTCAGTGGCACCGTTGCTGAAATTGTAGCCCGACACGGAGAAGAAATTGAAGAAGACGATGTCATCCTACGCCTGCAATAAAACAGGCCATTTGTTAACCATTTAGGGCTTACGGCACATGGAAATACTAGGTAAACTATATGAAATGACGGCATTCGGGGAATTGTTACACAACCCCGGATCCATAGTAATGATCCTGATCAGTTTCTTGCTGCTGTATCTGGGTATAAAAAAGCGATACGAGCCGCTGTTGTTGGTTCCCATTGCCTTTGGGGTTTTACTGGCCAATTTTCCCGGTGGAAACATGGCAGTCGTTTCTTCTTACGCGGACAAGTCCATAGCGGACATGACCCTGATCCACATAGCAGGAGAATACGGGATCATGAACATGCTGTATTACGCACTCATCAAAACAGGACTATTGCCTCCCCTTATTTTTATGGGAGTAGGCGCCATGACTGATTTTGGACCCATGCTGCGTAATCTGCGCCTGGCATTTTTTGGCGCAGCCGCCCAATTGGGCATCTTCATTGTGTTGATTTCTGCCGTTGCGATAGGTTTTTCGCTTAAAGAAGCCGGCGCTTTGGGTATCATCGGGGGTGCAGATGGGCCTACCGCCATCTATACTGCCATCATACTGGCCCCCCACTTGCTGGGACCCATCGCCATTGCTGCCTATTCTTATATGGCGCTTGTACCAGTAATCATCCCCTTCATTGTCAAACTTTTCGTTTCTGAAAAAGAATTGAAAATCAACATGAAGGAGCAGGAGAGAATGTACCCTTCAACAACCAAAATCAAAGACCTTCACAGGGTGAAAATCATCTTCCCTATTGTTTTGGTAGTGATGGTGTCTCTGTTGGTACCCTCAGCAGTACCCCTGATCGGTCTGCTTATGTTTGGCAATCTGATCAAGGAAATCGGTTCGGATACCAATCGCCTTTTTGTGGCAGCCTCAGAAACCATCATGAATGCCGCTACCATCTTTTTGGGATTGTGCATTGGGGGAACCATGAGTGCGGAGAGTTTCCTCAACAGTCAGACACTGATGATCGTCGTGGGAGGTTTTCTGGCCTTTTCCATATCAGTTGCCGGCGGCATCTTTGCTGTAAAGATCGCCAATATGTTTTCCAAAAAGAAAATCAACCCGCTTATCGGAGCTACCGGTTTGAGTGCTGTTCCAATGGCATCCCGTGTAGCCAATGAGCTGGCGCTAAAATACGATCCTCAAAACCACCTGTTGCAATACGCCATGTCGAGCAATATATCGGGGGTAATAGGTTCTGCCGTAGCTGCCGGAGTATTGATTTCCTTCCTGAGCTGATAAAATTTATAGGGGATAGTTTTGTAAATTGCTTCTCAGCAATAAAACTATTCCCTATGAAAAAAATCATCATCCGGCTGCTGCCCGTCGTTTTTTTTAGTTTCGTCGCAGGGGCCTTCACTACGTATCATTTTGCAGGAGAAATTACGAACGAACAAGTGCGTGCTGCTTCCACTTTGTTTGGTTTGTCATTTACTGACACTGAAACTGCCGACGCCCTGCCCAATCTGGAAGGTTTTCGCGAGGCTTACCAGGCATTGCGGGAAACGGAAATTCCAAATGCACTCTCCCCTGCTCTTCAATTCAATCCTATGCCTATGGGGTTTTCCGCCTCCGGCGAAAAAAAACCAACTGTTTTCGAGCCCTTACCCGAAGTAAAACTTCCGGACAACAAAAACGAACTGGCTTATTACAGCATCCCCCAATTGGCCTCACTGCTCAGAAGCCAACAGATAAGTTCCACCGAACTTACCCGCTTTTTTCTGGACAGGCTCAAAACCTATGACCAACAACTTCACTGCGTGGTTTCTCTGACAGAAGACCTTGCACTGCAACAGGCCAAAAAAGCTGACGAAGAAATCCGGGCCGGAAAATACCGAAGTTTGTTACATGGGATTCCTTACGGAGCCAAAGATTTGTTGGCTACCAAAACGTATCCTACTACCTGGGGAGCCATGCCCTACAAAGACCAGCACTTTGATTACGATGCGAGTGTCATTCGCAAGTTGGAAGAAGCCGGAGCTATCCTGGTAGGTAAACTCACCCTGGGGGCACTGGCTATGGGAGATGTGTGGTTCGGAGAGCGCACCCGGAACCCCTGGAATACCGAAACAGGCTCCAGTGGATCCTCTGCCGGTTCAGCTTCTGCTGTTTCCGCAGGACTGGTACCCTTTGCAATCGGGACAGAAACACTGGGTTCCATCGTATCTCCCTCGACTACCTGTGGAGTGACCGGATTGCGCCCTACCTTTGGAAGAGTAAGCAAATACGGGGCCATGGCCCTGTCCTGGAGCATGGACAAGATAGGCCCCATCACCAAAAGTGCTGCAGATGCCGCCATTGTCTTTGATGCCATTTATGGCCCTGACGGAATGGATGTTTCTGTCATAGACGCTCCTTACAATTACGATTACCGGGAAGATCCCCAAAAACTGCGTATCGGATACCTCCCTGAAGCTTTTGCCAACAGCCGTTTCCGAAGTCAAGACAGCCTGAGCCTGGAGGTTTTGAAGTCCCTGGGCTACGATTTGGTTCCGGTGACCCTTCCCAAACTCCCTAATATTCGCTTTATTCTGACCGCCGAAGCAGCTGCGGCCTTTGATGAACTCACCCGCTCCGACCGGGACGATTTACTGGTGAGACAGGATCGGCGTGCCTGGCCCAACACCTTTCGCTCGGGTCGTTTCATACCGGCAGTTGAATACATACAAGCCAACCGCTTGCGTTCACAACTCATTGAAGACATGGACGACCTTTTTGACGAAGTTGACTTATACGTGCATCCTTCCTGGGGCAACAACAGTCTGACCATCACCAATCTGACCGGCCACCCCTGTGTCGTCGTTCCCAATGGATTTCAGGAAAATGGCTTGCCTTCGAGCATCAGTTTTACAGGGAGTTTGTTTGGCGAAGCCGAACTCCTCCGTTT
>JALQTV010000262.1 GCA_023268675.1 Saprospiraceae bacterium
ATGTGTTCGGTACCCACCCCGTCCCGGGCTACAAACTTCAAGTTGGAAGCGCTTTCAAAAAAAGCTTTGTCCAGGGCGAGTCTGCTCCGGATGACCACTCCAAAGCAAGTGCCTGCCAGTAGGCTTATTTTTTCGGCGTCAGCCGTGGTCTCAAAAATGCAGGTATAACCCAATTGTGTCAAACGCTCCGGCAGTACGGGGTGGGTATGATCGACAAACAACACCTTTTTTGCAGACATAAGATACCATTTTAGCCTGCAAAGGTACCCGAAAAAACGTTTATTTGTTGGGTTGTGGTGTTATCCTAAGGTAAGGTTTGATCTCTGTCACTCCTTTGGGAAATTTCTCCCGGGCTTCAACCGTAGAGATAGCTGGAGAAACAATAACATCTGCTCCGTCCACCCAGTCCACAGGAGTAGCCACCTGATAATTGTCAGTAAGCTGCAAAGAATCCAAAACCCTTAATATTTCTATAAAATTGCGCCCCGTTGAAGGAGGATAAGTCAGCGTAAGGCGAATCTTTTTTGAAGGATCTATGATAAAAACACTCCGTACGGTAAACTTCTCGCTTTGCCTGGGATGAATCATGCGGTAAAGGGTGGCCACATGTCGGTCTTCATCTGCAATAATCGGAAAATTCATCTCCACTTGCTGGGTTGTTTCTATATCGCCTAACCATTTTTGATGCTGCTCCAGTGGATCTACACTCAATGCGATGACCTTACAATTACGACGCTCAAATTCTGCCTTCAAAGCAGCGGTACGTCCAAGTTCTGTAGTACAAACAGGGGTAAAATCTGCAGGATGAGAATACAACACCGTCCACTTGTCTTCCGTCCATTGGTAAAAGTCGATTTTCCCCTCAGTCGTAAGTGCGGTAAAATTTGGAGCAGTATCTCCTAACTGTAGTGACATAAAATTTGATTTAATGACAAAAATTATTTATTCCATGTAATTAGTAGAATTAAAGCAAAAATAAAGATTCAGCTAAAAGAAACCCATTTTATCTGTCAAAATTTTTCAGAACCCGGAACAATGAGGTTTTTACCGGGCTTGATCAGGTGCAAATTTTTGACGCGGGAAATCGTTGCTTTTTTCTGGTGGAGCCATTTGTCCAGCATAGGGGCGATTTGCTCGTATTCTGTCAAAAAGCCGTCGTGTCCGAAAATACTCTCCACGTTGGCATAACTGGCACCTTTGATGTGTTCGGCGATGAACAGTTGCTCTGCTGCCGGAAACAGCAGATCCGAGCCTATGCTGATTACAAGAGTATTCGCTTTTACCTGTCGCAGTGCTGCTTCCGACCCTCCCCTGCCTCTGCCCACATTATGGCTGTCCATAGCTTTGCTCAGCGTCATATAAGCATAGGCATTGAAGCGCTGTTGCAGCTTCGTACCCTGGTAGCGCTGATAGCTGGCTGCGCGGAAGGCATCAATTTTATCGGGATTGGTTTCGCTCTGCTTTTCATCGTAAATAGAGTAGGTTCTATAAGAAAGCATCGCAATGGCTCTGGCGGCCTCCAACCCTTCTTTCCCGCTTTCAGGAGCATTGGAGTGAAAGGTGGGATCTGCTTCTATGGCCATGCGCTGAGCTTCGTTAAAGGCAATGCCCCAGGCAGAGTGCTTGGCATTGGAAGCCAGAATACAGAGGTTTTGAGGCACTTCCGGGTAACTGATAGCCCACTCCAGTGCCTGCTGACCGCCGAGCGACCCTCCAATCAAGAGATAGATCTGATCGATATTCAAGTGTTGGCGCAACAATTCGTGAGCATTCACCATATCGCGGATGGTCACCAACGGGAAGTCTTTGCCGTACAATTCGCCCGTACGGGGGTTGGTATGATCAGGACCGGTGGTTCCGTAGCAGGAGCCCAGTACGTTGGCGCAGATTACAAAATACTTATCGATATCCAATACCTTTCCTGAACCGATCAGGCCATCCCACCACTCAGCGGCGTGTGCGTTTCCTGTGAGAGCATGGCAAACCCAGACAACATTGTCTCCTTTCTCATTGAGATGGCCATAACTTTCATAGGCGATGGTCATTTCCGGTAGAACTGCTCCGCTTTCCAGCGTAAACTCCTGTTCAAAACGAACTACATTCATAGACGTCTTTTTTCAATGTTTAGCAAACATGGAAGAAAGATAAGCAAGCTTTTTTGGTTGCTGTCAGTCCGTCAACTCATAGATTGAGGCTGATTTTATCTTTCCAAATGGGTCTTTTAACAGACCTTTGGCGGGAATTGGCACCTTGTCACAGCGTATTTTGTGCCGGTTGCCAGGGTTTCAAAGAGCCCGATCTCTCCACCCTTCTCAATAAAATCAAATCTTAGATAAGAAATGATTGAGGTAAAAATATACTTAAATTGTCGAATTGTCAATAAAATTACCTTTACAAAGAACCATGCTGTTTGGAAACGCTTGTAATTTGTTAGAAAAATTGCAATTTTGATTCCTTCACAAAACATCACCACAAGGAAACCATCCATGAAAATTGAATTCAAACGAATCGACGATGCCTACCTGATGGAGGCTGTCAACGAAAACGGCAATATCACCCTCACTGACGGATCTCCCGATATTGGTGGGAGCAACCAGGCCATGCGCCCCATGCAACTCATGCTCGTGGGGCTGGGCGGATGCAGTTCCATAGATGTCATCCACCTTTTGAACAAGCAACGTCAGGATTTGCAAGACATCAAACTTAGTGTCACCGCAGAACGCGAAGAGGGTGTGGTTCCCTCACTTTTCACCAATATTCACATACATTACCAGTTGTATGGCCCCATTGACCCCAAAAAAGCCGAACGGGCCATTTCTTTGTCTGTAGAAAAATACTGCTCGGTAGGTAAGTTGCTGGAAAAAACGGCCAACATCACCTGGGATTACGAAATTTTTCCGGCGCCAGCCGAAGCCAATAAATAAATCGACATGTCTGACAAAAAAGCCTCTACCCAGGCCATCCGCATACAAACGGAGCGCACCCAATACAGGGAGCACAGCACCCCTTTGTTTCTGACCTCCAGTTTTACCTTCCCCAGTGCTGAACTCATGCGGGATACCTTTAGTGGAGACGAAGAGGGCATCATTTATTCGCGGTACAACAACCCCAATACGGATGAATTTGTCCGAAAAGTGTGCATGCTGGAAGGAGCAGAAGCAGGTTTTGCTACAGGCAGTGGCATGGCAGCCATTTTTGCCAGCATGGCGGCCTTTCTCAAATCGGGCGACCACATCCTTGCTTCTCGTGCGGTTTTTGGATCTACCCACCAGATTTTGACCCAGATTTTCCCCAATTGGGGCATTACCTATACTTATGTCGAGCCCGATCAGCCCGAAAGCTGGGATGCTTTTGTACAGCCCAATACACGCATGTTGGTGCTGGAAACTCCTTCCAATCCGGGTCTGGCGCTAGTCGATCTCGAGAAGGCCGGGGCTTTCGCCCAAAAACATGGCCTACTCCTAAATGTGGACAATTGTTTCGCCACCCCGATCATTCAGCAACCCTTGAAGTTTGGGGCACATCTGTCGGTTCATTCCGGTACCAAATGGATGGATGGCCAGGGAAGAGTACTGGGTGGCATTGTAGTTGGAAGTGCAGAATTGATAGACAAGATCATCTTTTTTTGTCGGCATACCGGCCCTTCTATCTCGCCCTTCAATTCCTGGATCCTGTCCAAAAGCCTGGAGACCTTGGAAATCCGCATGGAAAAACACTGCGAAAATGCACGCAATGTAGCTGAATTTCTTGTCAAACACCCGGCAGTTGCGGAGGCGCGCTACCCCTTTCTCCCTTCTCACCCTCAATACGATCTGGCACAGCGACAGATGAAAATGGGGGGAGGCATTGTAGCCTTTGAACTCAAAGGAGGCATTGACGCAGCCCTGCGCTTTCTCAATGCCTTGCAACTGTGTTCTCTGTCTTCCAACCTGGGGGATACCCGCACCATTGTCACGCATCCGGCTACAACTACTCACTCCAAACTCACTGAAGCGGAAAGATTGGCTGTTGGCATTACTCCCGGGCTGATACGCATGTCGGTAGGTCTGGAAGCCATTGATGACATACTCGCAGACCTGGAACAAGCCTTGCAAGCGATTTAAACTCAGTATATGGACAAAGCAACATTTTTTCTCCTAACTATACAGTATATGAAACGAAACCAATGCAAATTATGGATGGCTGCCCTGCTCTTTCTGGCATTCT
>JALQTV010000263.1 GCA_023268675.1 Saprospiraceae bacterium
AAGGATTCAAATCTATGGTGGAAATGCAGTTTGCTGATTTTGTAAGTTGTGGTTTCAACCAGATTGTCAACAATGCTGCAAAATTGCATTATCGCTGGAGCCAGGGAGTTGATATGGTAATTCGCATGCCGACAGGGGCAGGAGTAGGAGCCGGGCCCTTTCATTCCCAAAGCAATGAGGCCTGGTTTTTTCACACTCCGGGCTTGAAGATTGTTTTTCCTTCCAATCCTCATGATGCTAAAGGGTTGTTATTGGCAGCACTGGAAGATCCCAATCCCGTTTTGTTTTTTGAGCACAAGGCACTGTACCGAAGCCTGAAAGCCGAGGTTCCGGTCGATTACTACACCGAAGCAATTGGCAAAGCTGCGATTGTACGGGGTGGCAATCAGTTATCGGTCATAACTTATGGGATGGGTGTACATTGGGCTTTGGAAGCAACTGAGAGACTCGGAATTGATGCAGAAATTTTGGATTTGCGAACCTTGCTACCACTGGATTATGAGGCTATTCAAGCCACAGTCAAAAAGACAGGAAAAGCACTCATTTTGCATGAAGCTACGTTGACAGGAGGTATTGGAGCAGAGCTTTCGGCTTATATTTCTGAAACGCTCTTCGAATACCTCGATGGACCTGTTTTAAGGGTGGGAGGACTTGATACGCCCATTCCTTTTGCAGCCAACCTGGAAAAATTGTTTTTGCCGCAGGCGAGATTGGAAGAGCAGTTGAAAAAATTATTGCAATACTGATTCAACGACTGTTGAGGGATGATTTTATCTCCTCTAAATCAAGGGATAATAAAAGGCTTTACGGAGTAAACATGAGCGTTTTTTACATATAAAAAATTTTTTATATGTAGAACCTGTGTCATACGTTGGTTGAAATTGGCACGTAATACTTTTGTTTTCTTTCATTATTTCTCTACCTTTACTTACGAGAGTAAGCTACACTACCAACTGTTTGACAAGCACGGCCAAGCAAATTCCTGTCCCCACTGATCTTCTGTATCAGCTTTTCTTTTTTTACCCGATTTTCTTTCCCAATTGTTTGTACTTTTGCCAACCAAAAAAAGCAGCGCAAGAAATGAATCTGGAAAAACTAGTAGCAGTAAGCGGTATGTCCGGCATTTTTCGAATGTCGGCGAACCGCGGAAATGGATTGATCATTGAGGATATCAAAACCGGAAAAAAGAGTTTTGCTTCAGCAAGAAAACACCAGTTCACTCCTTTGGAATCTATTGCCATTTATACCGATGACGGCGACTCTGTGGAACTGAGAAAGGTTTTCAGCCAAATGTTGGATCAATTGGAAGACAACCCACCGGTGGCGGTTAATGCAGTAGCAGAGGAACTTCATGACTATTTCGCAGATATTTTGCCAAATTATGACCGGGTGAAGGTGCATACAGGTGATATCAAAAAAGTAATCAAGTGGTTCACCTTCCTGCAGCAGGAGGGGTTGTTGAT
Organism: Saprospiraceae bacterium; assembly: GCA_023268675.1. Classification (GTDB taxonomy): domain Bacteria; phylum Bacteroidota; class Bacteroidia; order Chitinophagales; family Saprospiraceae; genus JALQTV01. The sequence continues at coordinate 1,464 of JALQTV010000263.1, forward strand.
GGCCAGTGCAGCCGAAGAGGATGCTTCAGAAACAAACACGGAGGAAAACGCCTGACGTTTCTGCAAGTTCCGGCTCTTTGTCAGTCAGTTGTCTAGTCGAATTGCTTGATTAAATCACTGACAGACAAAGAGGTATTAGTAAGTTATGGAGGTCTTATCAATTCCTGAACCACGTAAGAGAGCGTTTCTGCCGGAAGAATTCAAAGTGACGGTCTGGTCGAAACTAAAACCGTACTTCAACGAGTTACACAAAAGGGATATCAATTCTGGAGAAGCACTCGAGCGTTGGTTACTGGACTGGAGTGAGTTGGATGCCATCGTTGCTGAATCGTTTTCCTGGCGTTATATCAAGGTGTCAGTCAACAGTGCCGACCAAAAAGCTGCGGAATTGTACCAGTACGCAGTGCAGGAACTAGCACCTAAAATTGATGCTTACGAGGATTTGCTTAATCAGAAGCTGGTCCATTCTCCCTATCTCAATGAACTGGACGCTGAAAAATATTATACCCATATCCGTGGAGTAAAAAATGCACTCAGCCTTTTCCGACAGGAAAATGTAGACCTGAGTACAGAGGTTCAAATGAAGTCCAAGGCCTACGTCAAGCTTTTTTCAGAAATGACTATAGGTGTCAATGGCAATCAAATGACCCTTAATAAGGCTTCTTCCCTCCTTGAGGAAAGTGACCGCACCTACCGGGAAGCAGTTTACAATAAGATTCACCAAAAATTGATTGGGCATACAGAAGAGTTGGATGACCTCTTTGATGAGTTGCTCCGCTACAGACATCAGATTGCGCTGAATGCGGGTTTCGAAAATTATCGCGATTATAAATTCCAGTCACTGGGAAGGTTTGACTATACGGTTCAGGATTGCTTTAATTTTCATGATTCTATCAAGCACGAAATCCTGCCTGTAGTAGATGCTCTCAACGAGTACAGAAAGACAACACTAAAATTGGATACTTTGCGTCCCTGGGATCTGCATGTAGATCCGGTGGGAGGCCAGCCTTTAAGGCCCTTCCGGAGTGTGGATGAATTGGTAGATAAGTCAGTAGATTGTTTGTCAAGACTAGATCCTGGATTTGGTGATGTCATGGAAATTATGAAGGAAATGGGGCATTTGGATCTGGAAGCCAGGCCGGGTAAAAAGCCAGGGGGGTATAATATGCCGCTTCTTGTGACTGGAGTGCCTTTCGTTTTCATGAATGCTTCCAACTCGCTTAGTGACTTGCGTACATTTATGCACGAAAGTGGACATGCCATTCACTCATTCCTGATCAGGGATTATAAAATGCGTACCGTCAAGCGAGTACCTTCAGAGGTGTCCGAGTTGGCCGCTATGAGTATGGAACTCTTAAGCATGGCGCATTGGGATGTCTTTTTCCCAAATGAATCAGACCTGAAACGAGCGAAGTTTTATCAACTGGAATACGTATTGAAAGTCTTACCCTGGATAGCGATAATCGATAAATTCCAGCATTGGCTTTACACCAATCCCGGACATACGCGAGATGAGCGAAAGACGGAATGGAAGCGCATTTTCCGTGAGTTCAATTCCGGTTTGGTTGATCACAGCGGTCTGGACCACTATCTGGATCACTTGTGGCACAAGCAGCTGCATATTTTCGAAGTGCCATTCTATTACATTGAATACGGATTGGCACAATTGGGAGCTATTGCTATATGGAAGCGGTTCATGCAAGAACCAGAGCAGGCACTCAATGATTATGTGGCAGCTTTGAAATTGGGGTATTCCAAGCCTATTGGTGAAATTTATTCACGTGCAGGGATTCGCTTCGATTTCTCTTCAAACTATGTGAGTGACATCGTTGCTTTTGTAAAGGCCGAGCTGGACAAGTTGTTTTAAAACATTGAACCTGTATTTACAGTTGTTCACGCTGTAAAGGTACAAATGGATCGCTTTGCAGTTGGAGTTCTTGCCAACTTGCCGCTGCATGTACGTTGTCCAGTTGTAGGTTGAAAAAACCCAGTTGGCGCTTTCCGGCTATCCATGCACCGCCCGGTATTTGTTGCCAATCACTCCAGTCGGTGGGTACCCCTCCTATCGGAATGATTTTAACCCACATTCGCCAGCGTTTTGGTCTTCCGCTTTTTTCAAGTTCCCATAGGTAAGTATCGCCGGGAGTTACTCCACCACTTGTATAAGTCACTGCAACACCCTGCTCTCCGTTGTCAAGGTCTACGAGTGTTCGCTGTGTTCCCGGGTCAAAGGCTTTGCAGACGGGATTTAGCCAAAAGGAGTCGTTGCAAAAGAAACTCCATGCTTTTCGTAGTGCTTTGTCGGCTTTTTTGCCCGTTACTTCCTGCCCGTCTTTGTAGGCCAAACCTTGTTGTGTATCCAGTCTGAGTAAGACCTTTGTTGTACCCCATTCTGCCTGGAGAAGTTGGCGTTTTTTATCCCAGACATAATGATGGGCACCGGCAAAACTCCAGCTTACCCAATTGGTAGTATCCCAAGCTTCACAATTCACAGCTGACATCATTTTTCGTGCCAACTGATCGGCAGGACTCCCTTCATTACCTGTTGGAAGGGGCTTTTGGAATATTTTTGCAATAATGAAAAGGAGTACAATCAGTATTGCTCCGCCGAGTAAGGTTTTAAGACATCCCTTTTTCATGGCTTATGGTTTTGAATTGCATATTAAAGGAGCAAATGGCAGAAAGGTTCATGAAGCGCTCAGTTCCTGTTATTTTGTCTATTTTTGTGCAAAAACTACTT
>JALQTV010000264.1 GCA_023268675.1 Saprospiraceae bacterium
ATGTCAGGGCATTGATGAGGTAGTAGTACCCGCAAATTACAACTGTCCGGGGCAGTTGGTTATTTCCGGCTCGGTAAGAGGGATTGAACTGGCAGTTGAAAAGTTGAAAGAAGCTGGCGCAAAAAAAGCTATCGTTTTGGCGGTAGGAGGGGCTTTTCATTCACCATTGATGGAACCAGCCAGAGAACAATTGGAAAAAGCTATCCAGCAGGCAGCTATTCGCCAACCTGTTTGCCCGATTTATCAAAATATTGATGCGATGCCGCATACTGATCCCGAGAAAATCAAACAAAACTTGATCGATCAATTAACAGGCCCGGTTAAATGGACTCAAACCATGCAAAACATGATTGCCGATGGCGTCACCGAGTTTGTGGAAGTTGGAGGTACCGGCACAGTACTTCAAGGTTTTGTGAAAAAAATTGACCGAAGATTTCCAACAGTAAGCTTCTGATTTCCTTAACTAATGGTTAATTTTCCGGTAGATGTTTTTTTAACACAAAAACAAGACCTTTTCTCGTTTACCTTATAAAAGACAGCTTTTTTATGGTCAAAGAAGAAATATCTGCCGGAAAACTATTGCTTGCTGAGCCTTTTATGCAGGATGTCACTTTTCAGAGGGCTGTTGTGCTTTTATGTGAACACAATGATTTGGGGAGCATGGGTTTTATTTTGAACAAGGAACTTGACGTAAAAATAGCTTCTCTTATTTCGGGATTTCCCGACTTTAGTGCAAAAGTTTATTATGGAGGCCCTGTTCAAACCAATACCATTCATTATATACATGATAAGGGCGACATTCTGGATGATAGCATTCTAATTATGGATGGGGTGTATTGGGGAGGAGATTTTGAAAAGCTCAAATTTTTAATTGCATCGGAGTTGATCAAACCTCAAAATATCAGGTTTTTTGTAGGGTATTCCGGATGGTCAGAAGGTCAACTGCTGGAAGAAATCTCTTATGGATCCTGGATAGTAACGGATATGGACACTAACTATGTACTTGGAAGAAATTCTTATCATAGTGATCATTTGTGGGAGTGGATACTAAAAGGTATGGGTAACGTTTATAGTGTTATCTCACAGCTGCCTGATAAAATTTCGTGGAATTAATTGGTTGCCTTTATATCTTACCTTTCCCGTCTTCTTGAGTAATCGGGTTGGTGATTGGCGCTGTAGGATTCTTGGTATTATCAGTTTTACTGCTTATTTCTTTTGCAGGCTCATCGTTTTTATCTTCAGATTTTTCATCCAAATCAGCTATTTGAACTGATGTAGGGTCTATTTTCATTAAAGTAAGATATTGGTCCCTCAACTCTGTGAAAGCAGGTAACTCATTATCTGGTAAGGGATCTGCTGGGGGGAAGGTGAGGTTTAGGTGATTGATTTGTTTTCCGTTTTTCCAAAATCGAAAACAAACATGAGGGCCTGTTGCCAATCCTGTAGAGCCTACATAACCTATAATATCGCCTTGTTCGACCTGAGCTCCGGATTTGATTCCTTTGGCAAACTTGCTCATGTGAAGGTACTGGGTTTCAATGTTTCCCCTGTGTTTGATCTTTACATAATTCCCGTTTCCTTTGGTGTAGGAAGCTTGGGTTACTACACCGGACCCTACAGCCCGGATGGGAGTACCATGAGGAGCAGCGTAGTCTGTTCCGAAGTGAGGTTTGTTCCTTTTTAGGATGGGATGAAACCTGTTTAAACTATAAAATGAGGATATTCTGGAATGTTTTACAGGGGATTTCAGAAAAGATTTTTTCATTGGTCGCCCTGCCAGGTCATAGAATCCTTTATCTGTTTCGTGATCGTAGTAAATGGCGTAGAAAGGTTTTTCAAGGTTTTTGAAATAAGCAGCATGTACCTGGCCTATGCCGGCAGGTTGGTTGTCTACAAAGTTTTGTTCGTAAACTACTTTGAATTCATCACCTTTTTGAATGTGGTAAAAACTGACAGACCATTGGAGTGCGTCCTCCATTTTACTGGCGAGCTCGTAGGACAAACCTTGATCTACCATGGTATTCCATAGAGAACTTTCTATGGTTCCGGAAGCTGTTTTTATCTCTGTTTGAATGGGTTTTTCTACCCGACTGACCTTATAATCTCTTTTAAGGTCAAAAACAACGTATTCGTATATGGAGGGTTCGTAAATAAAATAGTCAGCAGCTGTAGTCGAGTCACTGGTCAATACTACATAATTTTTCCCTGCCTTTAGCTGACGTATGTTAAAGACGTCAGCAGAGTTTTTAACAACTTGATCAACAGTAGAATAAGGAACTTGATAGCGCATCAGAATATCTGCCAGGAATTCTCCATTTTTTATGGTGCCCTCCAGTCGGTGGAAAGTGTCAAGGGCTATACCATATTCATAGGTAGGAACCGTAATTGGAAAAGATTGCAGCGTTTTTCCATTTGGAAGTTTGGCAGTCAAACTGGCATAATCAGATTGAGTAGTATCGGATTTGGTAAGTAGCTGGCCGAACCCAAGACCAACGGCCACTAAAGCGGCAACCATAACGGCGATCTTCTGTAAACCGAAAGACTTTTTTTTCTTTTCGGTCTGTATTTGGGACTGTTCCTGGGTTTCTTTCACTAGATATAGAGTTTACCTGGTTGTTCCGGCAAGTATTGGGCTTTCAAAAAGCTGTGAGCCGGCGTTGCATTTGAGGGAAAATAATGGTGACCAGATTTTTTTGTGATAAATTTGTCTGGTGTTTAGGCAAATATAGTCTAACAGGGTTTTCTTACCTAACAATTTTTGTTAAAATCTTACTTAAGGCTACCTTTAGCCGCAAATAAAATTGTATGTCAAATTCAAAATACGACCTTCGTGGAGTATCGGCCTCAAAAAGTGAGGTACATGAGGCAATAAAGCAACTGGACAAGGGACTTTATCCGTTGGCTTTCTGTAAAATACTACCGGATTTGGCTGCCGGTGATTCCGATTGGTGCAACATTATGCATGCAGATACAGCAGGTACCAAAACAAGCCTGGCATATATGTATTGGAAGGCAACAGGGAGAGATGTTATTTGGGCCAATATTGTTCAAGATGCTATTGTGATGAACCTGGATGATATGGCTTGTGTAGGTTGTCTTGACAACATTCTTTTGTCATCGACGATAGGAAGAAACAAACACCTCATAAGTGGGACTGTTTTGAGCCATTTGATAGCAGGTACGCAGGATTTTATCCGAAGGATGGAAGCATTTGACATCCATATTATTTCCAGTGGTGGAGAAACTGCCGACGTAGGAGATATTGTGAGAACCTTGGATGTCGGTTTCACAACTTTTGCCCGCCTCCCGAAAAAAGATTTGGTTGTCAATGACATAAAAGCCGGAGACATCATATTAGGTATCTCCTCATCAGGACAAGCCAGTTATGAATCTGACTACAACAGTGGTATCGGAAGCAATGGTCTGACATCTGCCAGACATGATGTATTGAATCGATTCTACATGGAAGCGTATCCGGAGAGTTATGACCCCAATACCTCTGAGGAGGTGCTTTACAATGGCAAGTACAAACTAACAGACCTTGTGCACCTGCAAGGCGAGGATTATCAGGTCGGCGACTTGTTAACTTCTCCGACGAGAACATATTTGCCCGTACTCAAGGCTTTGATCCCGCAGTTTCGTTCGGCCATTCATGGGATTATCCATTGTACCGGTGGAGGACAAACCAAGGTGATTAAGTTTATCTCAGGTAAAAAGATCATCAAGGATAACCTTTTCAATGTTCCTCCTGTGTTTGAATTGATTCAGGAGTCTTCGGGAGCTGATTGGAGAGAGATGTACCAGGTTTTCAATATGGGGCATCGTATGGAATTGTATTGCGATCCATCAAGCGATGTACAAGGAATGATCGATTTGATTGGTACTTTCGGCATCGAAGCAAAGGTAATCGGCAGAGTGGAGGAGGCAGCACAAAATGAAGTGAAGATCGTCTGTCCTTATGGTGAATTCAGTTACTTCTAAGATGGAAAAGCGACCTGGAAAAAAAGAAAAAGCAGTACGAATTGCAGCCATGCTGGAAGATTTGTATCCGGAAACGCCTATTCCATTGGATCATGCAGATCCTTATACGCTGCTGATTGCAGTACTTTTATCAGCTCAGTGTACTGACGAGCGAGTCAATAGGATCACTCCTGCTCTTTTTGATCGGGCAGCTACTCCAGAGGATATGGTTTTGATGGAAGT
>JALQTV010000265.1 GCA_023268675.1 Saprospiraceae bacterium
GGTTCGGTTGATTTCGTGCAGATCTTTGCTGTCCGGATCCACATAAATCAAACCGGTGAGGACTTCGCCCTGATTTTTGGCTCTTTGCAGCGCCTCTATGGCATCTGTCCGGTTGGTTGGATCCCAGTGGCTGGCCAATTTGCTCAGATGGACCAGAGAACCATCAAACAGGGTGACATTGGCTTGTTGACCCTCCTCGTAAGTAACCTCAATGGCATTCTGTTCAGGGATAAAATCCAGTACAGAAGTTGCCTCGATGTGATCCCGCAAAAAGTCATAGGACTTGGTCGAACCTGCATTGTTGTTGAAGGTTACGCAGGGCGACATCACATCCAGCAGAGCAAAGCCCTTATGAGCAATGGCTGCCTGGATGAGAGGCACCAACTGGGTTTTGTCACCTGAAAAACTGCGCCCGACAAAAGTAGCACCCAACTCTATCGCCATTCCAACCAAATCAATGCCCATAAAAGGACTGGCATGTCCGGATTTGTTGATTGAGCCCATGTCTGCCGTTGCCGAATCCTGGCCTTTGGTGAGGCCATAAGTGCCATTGTTCATGACAATATACACCATATTGAGGTTTCTTCGGATGGCATGTACAAACTGTCCCATTCCGATGGAAGCGGTATCTCCATCCCCGGAAACTCCCAGGTAAATCAGGTCTTTATTAGCCATATTGGCACCGGTTGTCACCGAGGGCATACGACCGTGAACAGAATTAAAGCCGTGAGAATTGCTCAAAAAGTAGGTAGGTGTTTTGGAAGAACAACCGATCCCTGAGATCTTGGCAACCTTGTGGGGTTGGATAGACATCTGGAAGCAGGCTTCTACTATGGCACCACTGATAGAGTCATGCCCGCAGCCGGCACAAAGGGTAGAAATAGCTCCTTCGTAGTCGGCACGGGTAAAACCGATTTTGTTTTTGGGTAACTCCGGATGTCTAAACGTTGGTTTGAAATAGGACATGTTGTTGGATTTGCTTGACTATATGATCCGCTGTAATAGGTTGCCCGTCGTAATTTAGTACGGATACCAGTTTTTGCGGATTGATTTCAAATTCATTGATAAGTACGGTTCTAAATTGCGCGTCGCGGTTTTGTTCGATTACAAAAACCTGTTCGTGGGCGTGCAGGAAGGCTTCCACTTCAGCATCCATAGGCACTGAGCGTATGCGTATTCCATCGACATGCCAGCCCTCTTCTCTCAGAAGGTCCAGGGCTTCAATGGCAGCGTAGGTAGTGGTACCGAAGAAAAGCAGTGCGGTGTCGGATGGTTCGGATCCTTTGTAGTATTCCGCCTTCGGCAAAAAGCTTTTGGCAGTTTCCCACTTTTTGTTGATCCTGTCCACGACCCGCAGGTAGGTTTCACCGGATTCGGTATAGCGGGCGTACTCGTCTCTGGAGGTTCCCCGGGTGAAAAATGCCCCTTTGGTGGGGTGCGTTCCTGGGAAAGTACGGTAACAAATACCGTCGCCGTCCACATCCAGGTAGCGACCGAAAGTAGTGATCTCGTCGAGATCCTGGGCTGAATAGACCTTTCCCCTGTCGTAGCGGCGCTCATCGTTCCATACCATGGGGGGACTCATGTGCACGTTCATCCCCAAATCCAGGTCCGACATGACCATGACAGGCGTTTGCAGGCGGTCTGCCATATCCAGGGCCGTAGCGGTCATGTCAAAACACTCAGCAGGGTTCGCAGGGAACAGAAGCGGGTGCTTGGTGTCGCCGTGGGAAGCATACATGGTAGAAAGAATATCTGCCTGCTGGGTACGGGTAGGCATCCCCGTGGAGGGGCCTCCCCTTTGTACATTGATCAACACAGCCGGAATTTCAGCATAATAGGCCAGGCCCAGAAACTCACTCATCAAAGATACGCCGGGTCCGCTGGTGGCTGTCAGGGCTCGGGAACCATTCCAGGCTGCACCGATGACCATGCCAATGGCAGCCAGTTCGTCTTCAGCCTGTACTACTGCAAATTTCTTCTTTTTGGTATCCGGGTCTATGCGCAATTTATTGGCATAAGATTCAAAAGATTGGGCTACAGAAGTAGAAGGAGTAATGGGATACCATGCTACGACGGTGGCACCACCGTAAACTGCTCCCAGGGCCGTAGCCTCATTTCCTTCGATCAAAATGGAATTGCCGGTCAGATCTCTTCTTTCTACCTGGAACTTGATAGGATAATCCAAATGTTGCTTTACATAGTCTATCCCCAATTGCATGGCCATGAAGTTGGGCTCAATCAGCTTTTCTTTTCGGGCAAACTGTTCCCGGATGATCTGGTGAATGACTTCTACTTCTATGTTTATCAGCGTTGCCAGAGCACCGATATACACCATGTTTTTGAACAATTGCTGCTTCCTTGGATCGGAAAAATTATCCATACACAACTGCATCATGGGAATGCCTATGAAATGGATGTCTTCCCGAAACAGGCTGTTGCGCAATTTTTTGGTGCTGTCGTAAAGAAAATATCCACCCGGACTGACGGATGCGATGTCTTCTTTGAGGCTCTGAGGGTTTACCCCGATCATGATGTCTATTCCCTCTCGTCTGCCCAAATAGCCTTTTTCGCTGATGCGCACTTCAAACCAGGTTGGCAGCCCTTGAATATTTGAGGGAAAGATGTTTTTCGGAGATACGGGGATGCCCATCCGAAAGATGGATTTGGCAAACATATTATTCGCACTGGCGGATCCGGTACCATTGATGTTGGCAAAGCGGACAACCATGTCGTTTATGCGGATACTCATATTTGATAAGCTTTTGTAACACTGTATAAATACTTTTGCATATCCCAGGCGGCTGTCGGACAGCGCTCGGCACAAAGGCCGCAGTGCAGACATACGTCCTCGTCCTTGATCATGACCCTGCCGGTTTTAAGTTGGGTTGATACATAAAGATCCTGTTCGGTATTGAGAGACGGGGCGTGTAACCGCTGGCGCAATGCTTCCTCTTCCCCGTTCTGGGTAAAGGTAATACAGGCAGTAGGGCAAATGTCCACACAGGCATCGCATTCAATGCAGCGACTGGTGTTGAACACGGTCTGCACATCGCAATTCAAACAACGCTGGGCTTCCTTGAAGGCAGTAAGTTCGTCAAAACCCAATTCCACTTCTACCTTGCGATTGCTCAGGGCAAGGATTTTGTCTTCGTGTGGTACGGCAAACCTATCGTCTGTGGTGACATCATTGTCGTAGATCCACTCGTGAATGCCCATTTTTTGTTGGATCAGATTGACATGGGGTGCGGGGCGTTTGTGGAGGTCTTCCCCCTCGCAGAACAAATGTATGGACATGGCAGCCTGGTGTCCTTGTGCAACGGCTGTGATGACATTTTCCGGTCCGAATGCGGCGTCCCCGCCAAAAAATACTTTTGGAAGACTGGATTGGAAGGTCGTTTTATCCAACACCGGCAGGTCCCACTTGCCAAAGTTTATCCCCAGGTCTCTTTCAATCCAGGGGAAAGCGTTGTCTTGTCCGATAGCGATGATGACATCATCTGCTTCTATCAAAACGTCAGGTTCTCCCGTAGGAACCAGTTTTCTGCGGCCATTTTCGTCGTATTCGGCCCGTACTTTCTCAAACCATACCCCTGCCAGTTTTCCGTCCCGAATTTCAAAAGACTTGGGTGGCATGTTGTTGAGGATAGGAATGTCCTCTGCCATCGCGTCTTCTATTTCCCATGGCGAGGCTTTCATGCTGTCGAAAGGACTGCGCACCACCACGGTCACCTGCTCTCCTCCTAGCCTTCGGGAGGTACGACAACAGTCCATGGCGGTATTCCCACCCCCCAGTACGATCACTTTTTTACCTATTTTGTGGGTGTGTTCAAAAGCCACGTTGGCCATGAATTCAATTCCGATGTGTACATTTTTATCGGCCTCTTTTATCCCCGGCAAATCGGGAAGATCCATCCCGCGGGGAGCACCGGTGCCCACAAAAACAGCATCGTAGTCTTTTTCCAGGACCTCCTTCATACTGGACACGTAGTGATTGAAGTGGGTGTGAATCCCCATATTGAGGATGTAATTTACCTCTTCATCCAGGACAGATTCGGGCAATCTGAAAGAAGGAATTTGTGTGCGCATCATACCACCTCCCTTGCTCCACTCGTCGTAAAGATGAATTTCATAACCCAGCGGAGCCAGGTCACGGGCTACGGTCAGAGAGGCAGGACCACCTCC
>JALQTV010000266.1 GCA_023268675.1 Saprospiraceae bacterium
CGCTTCCCCGGTGGGGAGAGCAGACCCTGAACCTGGTCAAAACTGGCAGGCTTGTCTTCCGACAGGATGTATCCCAAGCCGGGTATGGGGACACGGGGGTAGCGGGTCAGCAGCATGGCAATTTCCCGGTCAAGGGCAGGTAGCGGATTTGACATACGGTTATCGACAGTTTCAGGGATTTTGAATCAGACTGAAATAAAAAATAAAATTAATATGTTTGATTCAATTTTGCGAAAATTTAACATCCCTGATTACCAGATTTTCTCCTGATCCAGATAGCGCGTCACGTAATCGTGGATGCCCGTTTCGAGCGTATAAAATTCGTGTGGATATCCCAGCTGATGCAACTTACTCATATTGGCCTCGGTAAAGTACTGATAAGTATCTCGGATGTCTTCCGGGGTATCAATGAAGGCAATGGTCGGCTCCAGATTGAGTGCCCGGAATGTTAGGGTAGCAAGGTCCAGGAAGGTTCTGGCTTTTCCGGTGCCTACGTTGTACAAACCTGATTGAGATTGATTGGAAGCCAGAAAACGACAAATAGCTACCACATCCTTGACGTAAATAAAATCGCGACTTTGCGCGCCATCTGCAAAATCCGGCCGATGGGAGCGAAAAAGTTTCATTTGCCCGCTAGCCTTTATTTGTCTGACGGTGTGAAAAATGACAGAGGCCATACGACCCTTGTGGTATTCATTCGGGCCGTACACATTGAAAAACTTAAGCCCGGCCCAGTAGGGGGGAGCTTCGGTTTGTTGCAGTGCCCACGCATCAAAATCGTTTTTTGATCTTCCGTATGGATTCAAAGGCTGAAGGCGATGTACCAACTCATGGCTGTCTTCATAACCCAATTCTCCGGCGCCATAAGTGGCGGCACTGGAAGCATAGACCAAGGGAATACCATATCGGCTGCATTGTTGCCATAATTGAATGGAATAGCGAAGATTCAGATGGTCAAAGATAGCGACGTCCATTTCGGTAGTGTCTGTCCTTGCTCCCAAATGGTAAATCAGACTGACTTCCGCATGGTGCTGATCCAGCCATTGGTGGAAGTGTTCTCTGTCCAGGCACTCCCTGAATAATTTATCATTGAAGTTTTTTCTTTTGTCCGGGCGTGTCCAGTCATCTACCAATACAAGGTCGTGCTGACCAGATTCCAGATAACTTTGCCATAGGCAACTTCCAATAAATCCTGCTGCTCCGGTAATTACAATCATAGCGGTCTTTCTTTTAAATCATGGCCGCAAAGGTACAAAGAAACACAGCTATAAATGGCATGCATTTTCCCAAAGGGCAAGCCTCTGGAGTCGACTTCTACCCAATAGCATACCTAATTTATGGTAGGCAGTACCGGTTTTTTGCCCAGTTTTAGGTATAGGTGGCACGAATAGGAAGCCTTATACTTGTAATTATTTAAAATTGATCTAAATACCAATAAATATGATATACAGATTTTTTACACTGTTTTGCATGGCATTCCCTGTGGTTTTGCCCGGCCAAATAAACATAAAAGGCACGATAAAGGATGCGGCAGGCGGAGAGCCGCTTGTTGGAATACACGTGAGATGGGAAAGCAACATGACGGGAACGATTACCGATTATCGGGGCATGTTTGAACTGGAAGTAGCAGCATCCGGAGAACAGGTACTTGTGATTTCGGGCATAGGATACAAAGAACTCAGAACAAGTATCCAAATTTCTCAGAACAACCCCGAAATGCTCAGTTTTGTGCTGGAAGAAGACATTGCCGTATTGCCCTCAGTGGAGATCCTGGCTACCAGCATGACAGGAGGCCTGGGCGGTAAATACGACTTGCCGGGCTTGGGGCATTATGTTCCTGCTGCGGTACTTCGGAAGTTTAACCACACCGACATACACAAAATATTGCAAAACGTTCCCGGTGTATATTTTCAGGAGGAAGACGGTTTTGGCTTGCGCCCAAATATTGGACTTAGGGGTACCAGCACGGAGCGAAGCGCCAAAATAACCATCATGGAGGATGGAATTCTGGCTGCTCCGGCACCGTATGCTGCTCCGGCCGCTTACTATTTTCCCACAGCCGGCCGTATGCATGGGGTGGAAGTGCTTAAAGGCAGCAGTCAAATCAAATTCGGGCCCTTTACCACCGGGGGAGCCATCAATCTGCTGTCCACTCCCATTCCTGATGGTTTTGCCGGAAGGCTAAACCTCAGTACAGGGAGTTTCAACAATCAAAACATGCACAGCTGGGTAGGGTATAGCAATGATTATGTAGGCCTGCTGGCAGAAACTTTCCAATACAATGCGGATGGATTCAAGACCCTGCCAACCGGAGCTCCTACCGGTTTTGACAAGCAGGATTACCTGCTCAAGTTCCGTCTCAACACCGGCCCGAATGCCAAAGTTTATCAGGCTCTTACGGTCAAACACGGTTGGGCGTCGGAAACTTCCAACGAGACTTATCTCGGCTTGACTTATGATGATTATCAGGAAGATCCTTATCAGCGTTATACTGCTTCGCAAAAAGATTTGATGAGTACTGCCCATAGCCAGCTCTCATTAAAATACACCATTCAGCCCTTGACCAACCTGCAGGTGAACTTAAGTGCTTACGAAAATAGTTTTTCCCGGAATTGGTACAAACTTGACAAGGTTAGGGCTGCTGCAGATGGGCCCTTGTATGGGATTGCTGACGTATTGGAGGCACCTGAGCTTTTTCGAGATGCTTATGAGATGCTGAAGAACGGAGAAGCAGATTTCGACGACCCCCTATGGCTAAAAGCCAATAATCGGGTTTATACAAGCAGAGGGCTTCAGCTCCTGACTCAGTGGGAGATTAAGCGGGAGAAAGTCAATCACCGATTGTTGTTTGGTTTGCGCAGGCACTACGACGAGGAAGACAGGTTCCAACACGTAGATGCTTATACTTATGTTTCGGGAGAGATGGCACTGACCCACGCAGGGGCGCCGGGTTCAGATAACAACCGGATAGAAGCTGCTCATGCTACGGCGGGTTTTGTGCAGTACACCCTGACATTTGATCGATTCCGATTGGTACCAGGCCTGCGTTATGAAGACATTACCATCAGCAGGACAGATTATGGCAAGTCAGACTCCGAACGAAGTGGCATACAGCTTTCCGAACGAAGCAATGAGGTAGCTGTATTCATACCCGGGCTGGGCTTTCACATGGACATAAGCGACAAAGTAAACCTTTTCGGGGGAGTGCACAAAGGATTTTCTCCTCCGGGGTCAAGCCCAGGGTTTCAGGCAGAGGAGAGCATTAATTATGAGTTGGGAACTTTGATAAACACCGGAGTATGGAAAGCCAACATGGCGTTTTTTGTCAATGATTTCAGCAATTTGCTGGGATCTGATCTGGCTGCTACAGGAGGATTGGGAGATGGAAAGTTGTACAATGCAGGAGAAGTATTGTCCAGAGGAATTGAGGCAGGTATCCAGTACTTGGGCATCCGCGCTTCCAACGGACGCTGGCAAATGCCGTTGCAACTCAATTTCAACTATTTTAAATCGACCTTTGAAAATAGCTTTGATAGCAATTTTGAGGCCTGGGGGCAGGTAGCAGCAGGAGATGAGCTTCCCTACGTACCCGGACAACAGGCTACTTTCAGTGTCAATTTTAACCATGACAGGCTGGATCTTTTCGTTCAGGGGCAGTGGATCAGTGCCATGCGCACAAGAGCCGGCAGCGGGGCAATTGCATCAGAAACGGGCATTCCGGAACAGTTTACCGTGGATGCAGGGGCGCATGTACACCTGAATGCCAGACTTTCTTTGTTTGCTACTGTACTCAACCTAAACAATGCAGATTTTTGGGTGGCGAGCAGACCGGCTGGTTTGAGACCAATTGCGCCACGACGTATTCGAATGGGTGTGAGTGCGAGGTTTTGATTTAGGTAATTGCTGAGAATTAGTGCTATAAAAAAGCCCCGGATGGTAAGACCCGGGGCTTTCGTTTTTATTATCCTATCTGGTATTAATCTTCTCTGTTTTCATACATCTCCATGGGCGGGCAGGTACATACCAGGTGCCGGTCGCCATAAGCATTGTTAATTCTGCCGATAGATGGCCAGAACTTATGTCCGGCTCTCAGCCAACTCAAGGGATAGGCTGCTTTTTCCCTGCTGTAGCTGTATTGCCACTCATCGGAAGTAACTATTTGTACAGTATGTGGAGCATTCTTA
>JALQTV010000267.1 GCA_023268675.1 Saprospiraceae bacterium
TGAAGGATGCTTATCCTTTAGCGGAAGAATTATAGGGGACTTTCCATATTTTTTTTATTTTGTTTGCCAGATGGGTGAGTCCTCAAAAAAGCATGGCATGGGCCCATTGGTGTCGCAGAAACAATTCTGGCAAATGGAACAATTCTGGTTAAAAGTTGAAAATAAGATAAACAGTTTCAATGAAGCAATTGGAAGATTAGTATCATGGCTCACACTAATCCTGGTTCTCATTGTAGGAGTAGATGTAGTGAGTCGGTACTTTTTCAATACCACCAAGAATTGGGTGCTTGAATTGGAATGGTACTTATTTTCTATCCTGTTTCTACTCGGTGCAGGATATGCCTTACGACACGACAGACATGTGAGAGTAGATTTATTTTACGCCCGATTTTCAGAGCGCGACAAAGCATTGGTTAATGTACTCGGAACTGCATTGTTTTTATTGCCCTGGTGCCTGTTTGTGATAGTGGCTTCTTCTCAATATGCCTATGAATCTTTTGTTATCCGTGAAACCTCTCCGAACCCGGGAGGTTTGCCTTCATTGTATTTAATTAAGAGCATGATACCACTAGGTGCTTTCTTCCTTTTGTTGCAGGGGATTGCCCTAATAGCACATTCAATGCTGATTTTAAGAAAAAAGGACGGGCACTGATATATGGAAATACTAGCGATCATCCTCTTTGTAAGTATCTTTGTATTGATACTTTATGGTTATCCGGTTGCCTTCACTTTAGGTGGCATATCAGTAATATATGCCTTGGTATTCCTTGATCCAATTACGTTTGCGGCTTTCCCTCCCCGGATTATGGGGGTAATGAACAACCAGGTCCTCCTGGCTGTACCATTGTTCATTTTTATGGGAATCATGCTTGAGAAATCAGGGCTTGCAGAAAGCCTGCTCGAAACCATGGCAATGCTATTTGCCAGGGTAAATGGCGGATTAGCCATATCTGTTGTCTTGGTTGGAGCCTTGTTGGCTGCTTCGACAGGTATTGTCGGAGCAACTGTCATTACAATGGGTTTAATAAGCCTGCCTACGATGTTAAAGAGAGGGTATAAGGCTACTTTGGCCAGTGGAACCATTGCGGCTTCCGGAACTTTAGGTCAGATCATCCCTCCATCTGTCGTGTTGGTACTACTTGGGAGTGTGTTAAATGTTTCTGTTGGAGACTTGTTTGCCGCGGCAATTATCCCGGGAGCAATTTTAGTAATTGCCTATTTGGTTTACATTACTATGGTAGCAACGCTTTTTCCCGGAATGGCGCCACCAATGCCGGAAGAAGAAGTTAAAGCTTTTACCAGAGATAAAAAACAGTTTTGGTCGAAGGTTTTAAAGGCATTTTTGTTGCCAATGGTGCTTATCATAGCTGTATTGGGTTCTATTTTTATGGGCTTGGCAAGCCCTACAGAAGCTGCCGCTGTTGGAGCACTGGGAGCAACTGGTTTGACAATGATTCAAGGCAGATTCACTAAAGCTGTTTTGAATGCAGTCATGCGGGAAACCACACACCTCACGGCCATGGTTTTCATTATTTTACTTGGTGCTACTACTTTCTCATTTGTTTTCAGGGAAATGAATGGAGATGCATACCTGACGAGTTTGATTCAAAACGCAAACTTAAGCCCAATGGCGTTTTTATTCCTGGTAATGTTGGTTGTTTTTATCGCAGGCTTTTTCATTGATTTCATTGAAATCATCTTCATTATAGTTCCTGTTGTAGCTCCAATCTTTAAATCCATGGGAGTAGATTTGGTCTGGATTGGAATTTTATTGGCTTTAAATTTACAAACCTCTTTTTTATCTCCACCCTTTGGGTTTTCCTTATTCTATCTTAAGGGCGTAGCTCCTGACGAAGTCACTACCGGGCATCTGTACAGAGGTATCATTCCATTTGTTTTGATTCAGCTTGCACTTCTGCTCACCGTAATATTCTTCCCGGAAATAATCAGGTGATAGCATCTAGCTAATAGGAGCGCAAAACTGTCATCTTACACCCCATTAGCTTCCAAAAGTTTGAAAAAACGGATTTTATTTTTGGATCCTTTCAAAAAACAACTTTTCTGTAATACCTGAGTAGGGACTTATCGTATCTCTGAACTTTTTGAAAGAGTCATATACTTTTTTACTTCTTGGATCTGTGGCCGACAATTCTTCCAAAACTTCTTCTGAATAAATTCTCAATTGATCCAGGACTTCTTTGGGGAAAGAACGGATCTCAACACCCTCTGCTTTCATTATGGCAAGTTGCTCCGCATTTTTAGTTTCCATACCGGCAAAACACCAATTGGATGCTTCTGCGGCAGCAGCTTTTAAAATTGCCTTCAGATCGTCGGGTAAGGAATCGTAGAGCTCTTTATTTATGGTGAATTCCAAAACGCTTCCAACTTCATGCCAACCCGGGGTGTAATAATACTTTGATATTTGCTGAAATCCGGACATGTAATCATGGAAGGGTCCCAGCCACTCCGTTGCATCGATCACCCCTCTTTCAAGTCCGGTATAAATTTCCCCCCCCGCCAAAAGGACGGGAGTTCCGCCGGCTTTTTCCAGAACCTTTCCTCCCAAACCGGGCAAGCGCATCTTGAGTCCCTTTAGGTCGTCAATGGTATTGATTTCACGATTAAACCATCCTCCCATTTGCATGCCTGTATTTCCTCCAATCATGGGAACCAGGTTGAATTCAGCATACAATTCTTCCCAAAGTTCCATGCCTCCACCCCACAATAACCACGAGTGCATTTGTTGAGCATTCATACCAAAAGGTACTGAGGTAAAAAACTGAGTAGCCGGAGATTTCCCTGCCCAGTAGTAAGATGCCCCACAGCCCATTTCTGCTCCGCCGGTCCTTACAGTGTCAAAAACCTCCAAAGCGGGAACGAGTTCTCCACCACCATACACTCTGATTTCTATGCGACCACCAGACATGGCTTTTACTATATCTGCATAATAAGTACAGGCTTCACCCAATACCGGAAAATTAGGAGGCCAGGTGGTTACCATTTTCCATCGGTACTTTTTCCCTGATACCCTATTTTCAGTTTCGGAGACAGATTGATTGGCGTAATTTTTACCCATAAACGATCGCAACCAAATGGGAAGTGTGATCGTCCCCAAAGCAATCCCCTTAACAAAATCCTTTCTGGTAAATTTCATGTTTTAAGTTTGTGATGCTCCAAATTAATGCCATTAAATTAAGGAATGCCATTATTTTTAAAGAATTTAATTTCTCAATTGTATTCCTTGGCTTAAAAGCTTTGTTCTCTCATTTTGACGACTATTAAAACAAAACGACATGAACTTTAAAAATTTATTTTTTCTCTTGACCTGTAGCTTTTTGACCCATTTATTGGCAGCACAGGAATCTGAACCCTTCGATTTGATTTTGAAAAACGGTAAAATCATGGATGGCACCGGGAATCCATGGTTTTATGGAGATCTGGCAATTCGTGGTGACAAAATAGTAGAAATGGGAGTTCTTTCGCACCAAGATGCCAATAGAGTGGTTGATGTAGGCGGGAAGATTGTTTGTCCAGGTTTCATTGATATTCACTCACATGCAGATGACACCTATGGCCGCAACAACATTCGATCCGATAATCCTTTGCTGCGTGCAGCTCATAATATGGTCATGCAAGGGGTAACTACACTTGTGGTTAATCACGATGGCAGAAGTCCGGAGTCTATTTCTGGGCAACGAGAACAGATGGAAAGAGGTGGAGTTGGCCCCAATGTAGCTCAATTGATAGGCCACAATTCTATTCGTCGCCGAGCTATGGGGGAGGATTATAAACGATTGGCCACTCCAGAGGAGATTGAACGAATGAAAGCAATGATTCGCGAAGGAATGGAAGAAGGTGCCTATGGCCTTTCCGCAGGATTGGAATATGTTCCTGGAAGATGGAGCAACACGGAAGAAGTGGTCGAACTGGTAAAAGTTGTGAAACCAATGGGTGGGGTGTATATTGTTCACGAGCGGTATTCTGGCTCTGATCCAATGTGGTACCTGCCAAGTCGGGATGGCCAAAGCCCTGGCAATGCTATTGACAATATTACAGAGGTGATTAAAGTAGCTGAAAGCACCGGTGTCCCTTCTTGTGCTACACACATAAAGGTCAAAGGAGCTGACTTTTGGGGAGCCAGTACGACTCTGGTGAATTTAGTCAACCT
>JALQTV010000268.1:0-2163 GCA_023268675.1 Saprospiraceae bacterium
TGGGCAAGGCACAGCGAATCATCCACCACCTCGACGACTCCATTGGTCCCGTCTTTACACATGGTGCTGTCGAAAACATCAATGAAATCATCCGCAACCAGGGCATCCCGCTAAAAACTACCCAACGCATACAGGCAGGCATGCAGGCGAAACATTTTACCGGAGGCATCATCATCGCCCCTCCCTCGGCTGCGGGTGGCCCCTGGCTGAAGAAGTTCAAAGACCTGTCAGTAGGAGTGGCGTCGGGCTGGATGGCCATTCGGGGAGCCAGACGGCGGAGGGGAGTGGAGCGGGGTTTCGTATTGTCTGATCACGCTGACTGGGGAGGCCTCAACGAAGCCATCGAGGCTACTGGCGCTTCGACAGTTTATGTGACGCATGGATATACCGCCATTTTTAGCCAATGGCTTCGGGAAAAAGGCCTGCAAGCTTACGAACTGAAGACAGAATACCAGGGCGAACTCAATGAAATCAACGAATCGGATACTCCTGAAGATTAAAAACATCCCTGCATGAAACATTTTGCATCCCTGTTCATTCAATTGGATCAGACGACCAAAACCAATGACAAGGTACATGCACTCGCTGACTACCTGGGTAGGGTAAGCGATCAGGACAAATTGTGGACCATCGCCATCTTATCACACCGGAGACCCAAGCGCAGCGTCACAACCACCCTCTTGAGGACCTGGGCTGCTGAAAAGGCAGGATTGCCCCTCTGGCTCTTCGAAGAATCTTACCACATAGCAGGGGACTTGGCGGAAACCATCGCGCTGGTGCTGCCCGCACCCGCTCACAGCTCGGAAAAAACCCTTTCGGATTGGATAAGCTTTATCCGGGATTTGGAAGAACTGCCGGAAGCAGCCAAAAAAGACAAAATTCTGGCGGCCTGGGACAGCCTGAACAGGGAGGAGCGATTCATCTTCAACAAATTGATCACAGGAGGTTTTCGCCTGGGCGTTTCACAAAAACTTATGGTCAGAGCACTGGCAAAATATACCAGATTGGAAGAGAACCTGCTGGCACACCGCCTGATGGGTGATTGGTCGCCAGATACCCATGAATTTCGCGAACTCATCCTGGAAGACAATCCGGCAGATAAATTGTCCAGACCCTATCCCTTTTTTCTTTGCTATGCTCTGGAAACTGTCCCCGAAGCACTCGGCAATCCGGCCGAATGGCTGGCAGAGCGCAAATGGGATGGCATTCGGGCACAGGTGATCGTCCGCAAAGGCGAAATTTTCGTCTGGTCCCGGGGAGAGGAACTAATGACGGATCGCTTCCCTGAGTTTGAGCCCCTGGCTTCCAACTTACCGGACTATACGGTCATCGACGGCGAAATCATCCCTTTTCGGGACGGTGCGCCACTGGGCTTTCAGGTATTGCAGACCCGGATCGGGAGAAAAAATGTGAGCAAAAAGATTTTGAAGGAGGCTCCCGTTGTCCTGATGGCCTATGATTTGCTGGAATGGGAGGGCAGGGATATCCGCGAGCTGCCTTTTTCACAGCGAAGAGACCTGTTGGAACAACTGACAGCCCTACCAGAATGCGCAGCGTTGATCCAAGTGTCACCACTGGTGGCTTTCAACGATTGGCAAACCCTGAGCAACGAACGGGACGATTCCAGAAAGTACCACTGCGAAGGACTCATGCTCAAACACAGGGAGGCGCCTTACCGGCAGGGCCGGAAAAAAGGGGAATGGTGGAAGTGGAAGGTAGATCCCATGACAGTAGATGCCATCATGATCTATGCCCAGCAAGGTCATGGCCGAAGAGCCAACCTTTTCACCGACTTCACCTTTGCCGTTTGGGATGGGGATGCGCTGGTTCCCTTTACCAAAGCCTACTCTGGGCTTACAGACGCAGAATTCGGAGAAATTACGCGCTGGGTACGCAAAAATACCCTCGAGCGATTTGGCCCCGTGCGGAGCGTGGAAGCGGTACAGGTGTTTGAACTGGCATTCGAAGGGATCAACGCCTCCTCGCGGCACAAATCGGGCGTAGCACTGCGTTTTCCCCGCATTTTGCGCTGGCGCAAAGACAAATCTCCGGAAGAGGCCAACACCCTGCAGGATTTGAAGGATATGCTGGAAAGCTATGGAGAATAACGAAAGATTGACTAATTTAAGGGCTCATTGTATTCACCAAAACGTAAATCCAAAC
>JALQTV010000268.1:2173-4134 GCA_023268675.1 Saprospiraceae bacterium
TTGGTACTGTTGCCGCTTTTTGTCAATGTTTTTCCCGCCGCTGCGCAGGGAGACATCGCTTCGAAAGTAAGTGGCATGCAGGCTTTTCCCGGTTATTTCAATTACTACTGGGACGCAGCCGAAGGCAAAATCTGGCTGGAAATTGACAAGATAGGACAGGAATTTCTTTACGTAAACTCCCTCACTGCCGGGGTAGGCTCCAACGATATCGGTTTGGATCGCAACCAGTTGGGAGGAGAGCACGTGGTAGTTTTTGAGCGAAGCGGCCCAAAAATACTGCTGCGTGAGAAAAACCTGAAGTTCAGAGCAGTAAGCGACAACCCGGAAGAACAGAAATCAGTTGAGGAAGCTTTTGCTTCGTCTATCCTCTGGGGTTTTAAAGTGGCAGTCGAGGAAGGAGACAAGGTATTGGTAGATTTTACCCCATTCCTGATGCGCGATGCACACGGAGTAGTCCAGCGACTGCGTTCTTCGCGCCAGGGTACTTACCGCCTGGAAGAGTCCCGCTCGGCTATGTACCTGGAACGAACAAAAAACTTCCCGAAAAATTCAGAGTTTGAAGCTACTCTTACCTTCACCGGCAACCCTGAAGGTGCCTGGATCCGTTCGGTGACTCCTTCAGCAGATATTGTCAGCGTAAGGATGCACCACTCACTGGTAGAACTGCCGGACGACAACTATAAGCCCCGCGTTTATGACCCCAGGTCAGGGTACAATGACCTCAATTACTACGATTATGCGACTCCGATCAGCGAACCTCTGGTCAAGCGCTTTATCGTAAGACACCGCCTGGAAAAGAAAAATCCCAATGCAGCGGTGAGTGAAGCGGTCGAACCTATCATCTATTATCTCGATCGCGGAACTCCGGAGCCCATCCTCTCCGCTTTGATCGAAGGAGCTTCCTGGTGGAATCAGGCTTTTGAAGCCGCAGGCTACAAAGATGCCTTCCAGGTGAAATTGCTCCCCCCGGATGCAGATCCTATGGATGTGCGCTACAATGTGATCAACTGGGTACACCGCTCTACAAGAGGTTGGTCCTACGGAAGTTCTGTAACAGACCCCCGTACAGGTGAAATCATCAAAGGCCACGTATCCCTGGGTTCTCTGCGTGTGCGTCAGGATTTTCTCATCGCACAGGGTCTGATCAAAGCTTATGAAAATGGCGAAAAGCCCGACCCCAGACTGGAAAAACTGGCATTGGCACGCTTGCGGCAGTTGTCAGCACACGAAGTTGGCCATACCATCGGTCTGGCTCATAATTTCGCATCCAGCGTCAACGACCGGGCTTCTGTGATGGATTATCCCCACCCTCTGATTACCCTGGATGCCAATGGCAAGGTAGATTTTTCTAAAGCCTATGAGACCGGTATTGCGGAGTGGGACAAGCGTACCATCTTGTACGGATACCAGGATTTCCCTGAAAACGTAAACGAAGAGGAAGCTCTGAAAACAATTTTGAAAGAAAACATCGACAAGGGACTTCACTATATTTCTGATTCTGATGCCCGTCCCGTCTATGGAGCCAACCCTTACGGCCACCTCTGGGACAATGGCCCTTCACCCGTAGGAGAGTTGATGAGAATGAAAGCACTTCGTGCAAAAGCGCTGGCTGAATTCGGCGAGTGGAACATCCCGGTGGGATCGCCCATGAGCAACCTGGAAAGCGTGCTGGTACCTCTTTACCTGATGCACCGTTACCAGGTAGAAGCAGTATCTAAAATCATCGGTGGGGTCAATTATACCTATGCTGCAAGGGGAGACGGAGAGCCTGTCAATGAGATGGTGGCTGCCGGAGAACAAAAAGCTGCCCTGGATGCTTTGTTGGAGACCCTGGATCCTGATTTCCTGGCATTGCCCGAATCTGTGATCAGCATGATTCCCCCACAAGCCAAGGGGTATTCCAGAAACCGTGAACTGTTCAAAATTCATACCGGACTGACATTTGATCCCATTGGTGCAGC
>JALQTV010000269.1 GCA_023268675.1 Saprospiraceae bacterium
CGTGGATCAGACAGCCAATTTGATCGCATCCAAAGAACTGGAAGCTTCCTGGGCAGGACAATTTGGCAAGTTTATCGAACCCGCCATCCAACCGCTGGGCTTTGACTGGAAGATGGGCATTGCACTGGTGACTTCTTTTGCAGCACGAGAGGTATTTGTAGGAACCATGGCCACCATTTACAGCCTGGGCTCCGAAGAAGACGAGTATTCTGTGCGAAAGAAAATGGCTGCTGAAATCAATCCTCAAACGGGCAAACCCGTCTATACCATGGCTACCGCACTCTCCCTCCTTATTTTCTATGCTTTTGCCATGCAATGTATGAGCACCCTTGCAGTAGTCAAACGGGAAACCAACAGCTACAAATGGCCCCTGATCCAATTTGCCTTCCTGAGTGCCTTGGCTTACCTGAGCAGCCTCCTTGTTTATCAATTACTTTCATAAATATTTTTTTAATATTAATTATTTTTCTATCTTTGAGGAAACGAACAATTCCCTTCGCCCACATTTAGCAGTAAACTTATTCCTCAGAGCTGGAAAACTACACACAGGCTATCTTCCATACAAGAAGATTAACATCACTTCAATGTTATATTCCCGTGAAAACTTGACGTTTTCCAGTCACCTGTGTACCTTTTGGTGCACAGGTGCTAGAAAACAAAATTTGTTTAACCCATTACCCGCTTCAATGCAGCGGTGAATGCTTCAACCTCTTCCTCCAATCCGGTACTTATTCGACACCAGTCATTCAGTGGAGGAAAAGCCCGTCCTACTTCTATGCCTTCTTTCGCCATTGCTTTTCCAAAAGTGCTGATAGGCTGCCCTGTTTTGAAGAAAACAAAGTTGCCGTGAGAAGGGAGGTAAGGCAAACCCATTTCATCCAGTGTAGTGTAAATCATCTCTTTGCAGGACTTGTTTTTGCTCAGGCTGAATTGATAAAATTCCTGATCATCTATGGCTGCGTTGGCTGCTGCCAGAGCCGCAACGTTGATATACGAGACCACGTTCGCAGACAACCTTTTGATGATATCCGGACGAGCGATCAGGTAACCTACCCGAATGCCTGCCAATCCATAAACCTTGGAGAAAGTGCGGGAGGCAATGACGTTGGCCCCTTCTTTCACAAATTCCACCATAGACGGATACCCCGGTTGCTCTATATAATCACAATAAGCCTCATCAGAGAAAACGACAGCCTTATCGGAAACATCCTCAATAAAGCGCCTCAGATCGTCTGCAGGCAGGAGTGTGCCGGTAGGATTATTGGGATTGCACAAAAATACCAGCCTGGTATTGGAAGTGACTCTGCGTGCCATTTCATCGAGATCGTGCATGAAATTTTCATCCAGTGGCACCCGATGGATATAGGCGCCAAATTGCTCGGCATAAGTCATGAGGGACTGAAAAGTAGGATCGGCGGCAATGATCTCACCATTCCCCGCCCCATAAGTTAAGCCAGCCACTTTAAGTCCTTCTGTAGAACCGCTAGTCAATAAAATATGATCCTTGCTTACTCCTTCTTTAGCGGCAATTTTTGTTAGCAGTTCATCGTAAAACATGCGCGGATACCGACACATATCACCGAAAGAGTCAATGATTGCCTGCCGGGCCTTCTCAGAGGGGCCGTAAGGGTTTTCATTAGAACTCAGTCTCACCATAGTACCCGGTACAAGAGACTTTCGTTTTATTTCTTTTATCGGATTTTTCCCTTCCAGGGAAACGCCCCCGAAAAGGGTCATGGCACTTGCTATCCCGGCAGTCTTTAGCCATTTTCTCCTGTCAAATTGTTCCATACTCAGTTGATTTTCGATTTTGAATTACTGATGCTTTTCTTTCGGAAATTAAGCATAATTTGCTTCCTGCCCTACTTTTTTTACAGTCAATGGTCAAAGATGAACCCCCAAAACAAATCCTTACCTGTGGTTCACTGTTTTTTTTTATCTTTCCTTTTGTCAAAACAAAATACCTGTAACAAGCCTTCTATCCATAGAAACAACTATTGCGTAGCTCATGCTCGAGACAAAGAACCTTCAATATGCCTATCCGGAACAACAGATGCTCACTTTTCCGGACCTCAACTTTCCAAAAGGGCAACATGGTCTGATCATTGGACAATCAGGCTGTGGTAAAACCACCCTGCTTCATTTGCTGGGCGGCCTGCTGACTCCGAAATCAGGGGAAGTAATGGTCAATGGCGTAAACATAAGCAAACTGCCGGCTTCAAGACTCGATCAGTTCAGAGGAAGAAACATAGGCATCATCTTTCAAAGACCCCATTTCATAGATTCGCTCAGCGTGGGAGAAAACCTGATTCTTGCACAACACCTCGCCGGTCTCAAACCAGACTGGGACCGGGTAGCAGAATTATTGGAACGACTCAACCTCGTACATAAGATAAAATCAGGGACCGATCGCCTGAGCCTGGGCGAACAACAACGGGTGGCCATTGCGCGTGCTATTATCAACCACCCTTCTGTTATTCTGGCGGACGAACCTACTTCTTCACTGGACGACAGCAATGCGCTGGATGTCATCCAGTTGCTGGAAGAACAGGCAAGTTCGGTAGAGGCTACCCTTGTCGTGGTAACCCATGACACCCGGCTGAAAAATAAATTCTCCTTACAAATACAACTATAACTATATGAGCTTACTCGGACTAAGCTTGAGAAATATCTTGCACAAACCGCTGCGTACAGCACTCAGCCTTATCCTCTTTGCACTGGGTACGGGGCTCATCGCGCTGTTGTTTTTGCTCAACAGTCAGCTACAGGACAAATTTGACAAAAACCTTGCTTCCATTGATCTCGTTATCGGAGCCAAGGGCAGCCCCCTGCAACTTATCCTCAACAGCATGTACCACATAGATGCTCCTACAGGCAATATACCCATCAGTGAGGCCAAAGCCTTTCTCCGCCCCGAGCATCCCCTTATTGAAACAGCTATCCCTCTGTCCATAGGCGACAGTTACCGCGCGTATCGCATCGTAGGCACCACTCCCGAAATCCTGGATTTGTACGAAGCAAGGCTCGAAAGCGGTAAAATTTGGAAAAGTCCCATGGAGGTGGTGGTAGGTGCATCGGTGGCTGCCGATCTGGGTTTGCAAAAAGGCGATGAATTTTTGAGCTCCCACGGCCTGATTGAAGACGATGACCTCGTGCATGACGACGCTCCCCGGTTTGCTGTCACAGGCATTCTGGCTCCTTCCGGAACCGTACTGGACCAATTGATCCTAACCGCCAGTCAGAGTGTATGGACGGTGCATGATCACCAGGAAAATGAGGAGGAAGGACATGAACATGAACACGGTACGGAGGCACTGCCGGATAAGCCACTTTACGAGTACACAGACCAGTCCATAACTTCCATTTTAATCCGCTTCAAGGGAAGAAATTTCCAGGCGCTCAATATGCAGCGCAACATCAATGAAAACACCAACATGCAGGCAGCTACTCCTGCCATAGAAATCAACCGCCTCTATGCCATGATGGGCGTAGGAGCCGATGCCCTCCGCACACTGGCCATGGTCATTGTGCTTGTTTCGGGACTGAGCATTTTTATTTCGCTGTATGCTTCGCTAAAAGACCGCAAGTACGAATTATCTCTCATGCGTGTGATGGGTGCCTCTCCGGGGAGGCTGATTCAGCTCATTTTACTCGAAGGCATCATCCTGGCTGTACTGGGATATCTGATCGGTACAGCACTGAGCCATGGAAGCATGGAGTTGTTGGGTGCCCGCATGGAAGATTCCTACCGCTACACTTTCACCGGACTCACCTTTGTCAAAGAAGAAGCCTGGTTGCTGTTGGGAGCACTGGCCATAGGATTCATTGCTGCCATCATTCCGGCTATTCAGGCAGGTCAAACCGATATCTCAACCACTTTATCAGAGGGCTGACAAGGCAACTACAAAGGGCACAGATTCCCATTTTGTGCCCTTTGTACTTATTCCAGCTTCCACTTCAACGATTGGCCGTCTAATGCTCTCGTAGTTGCCAAAATCCCGTCCAGGTGGTCTATTTCGTGTTGTAGCAACTCTGAGAGATCGTCTTCCAAAGTCCAGACTTCTTCTTCCCATTGTTCGTTGTAAAACTTCATCTTGCAATACCGATGCCGTTTCAGGCGAACCAAAAG
>JALQTV010000026.1 GCA_023268675.1 Saprospiraceae bacterium
TTTTCTTCGATTGGGAAAAAGACCTACATCATTTCTTCGGAAAACAACTCCCTGACCTTGAACGACTTGAGCCCTGGTAAACTTTATTTCTGGCGCGTAAGGCCCTACAATTCGCTGTCTACCTGCCAGACTTTCACCGTGTTCCAATCCTTCAAAACGGGACTCAGCACTGCTACTCACAACCAAATCCCGGAAGTAAACAGTTGGAAATTAGGCCCCAATCCCCTGTATCAAAATGAACAGGTAGGCCTGGAAATCAACAGCAGCAATGCTTTCGAGGGACAAATTACCTGGTTTGACACGCAGGGCCGTCAGCTTGCTCCTACACAAGCACTCAAGGCAAGCTCTGGCAAGAATCAATGGCAACTCAGCATTCCTCAAAACGGAACAGGCATTTACTTTTTTGTGTTGCACACCGAAAAAGGTCGCATTAGCAGAAAACTGATGGTCATGGAATAAGTTTCCCAAAGAGAACCGTCAAAACCAATGCCCCAAAACAAGTTTTTTGTTTTGGGGCATTTTTCTTTGAAAAAATTCACTTCTTCTTAAACGACCAGGAAAAAACAGCCTCACATACTTTTGTGCCATCCGCCATTCTACCTACAGACACCAGCTCTATCTGCCCCGTCTCCTCGCCTGCCGCCACTTTTTGAAGCAGGGCTTCCAGTTGTGCCCCCTGATCACAAGTAAAATAAGTCGCCGCTTTGGCTTTCTTGGTAAAATCTGCCTTTACCCCCGTAATGAGCATAGATATTTTAGGCTTTCCTGCCAATGCCGTCAGACAAAGCAAACCCGTAGAAAGCTCCGCCGCACCCAACTGGGCAGCAAAGTAAATGGACTGAAAAGGATTTTGGGTGCGCCACGAAAATGGAATCCGGATCACGGCCTTGTCCATGTCTATGGTCTGTACTTTTATGCCCCAAAACCAGCACGAAGGTAGCTTAAGGAAAAAATACAAGCCCATTTTGAAAGGATTGCGCAGTTGCTTTAAAATAGAATCAGCAGATTGGTTGGCAGCAAGAGACATAAGCAGGTATTCACTTTTTTTGGAATAAAACCTAAAGTTACAAAGTCAGAAGCTATCTCCATACTTTTGTTTTCATGCAAAATGATTTACTTTTGCGGAAAGCAACTCAAACAGGAATTTAATTGACTTCTCAACATAATTAAATACAAATTATGAATCTGCACGAATACCAGGGTAAAGCGCTACTCAAAAATTTCGGTGTTGCCATTCAGGAAGGCATCCTTGCTAACTCACTCGATGAAGCTGTAGCAGCCTACAAAGATCTCACAGCTCAAACCAAATCAGATGTGGTGGTAGTCAAAGCTCAAATTCACGCCGGCGGACGTGGAAAAGGTGGTGGAGTAAAATTGGCTAAAAACTTGGATGATCTGAAAACCCATGCCGGAAACATCCTGGGTATGATGCTAAAAACACCACAAACGCCCGGAGGCATGGAAGGTCCCGGAAAACTGGTGAAAAAAATTCTGGTAGCGGAAGATGCCTACGCGCCTGATTTCGATGCCTGCAAAGAATTTTATGTGTCTATTCTCATGGATAGAGAGAAGAAATGCAACGTTATCATCTACTCTACCGAAGGCGGGATGGACATTGAAGCTGTCGCAGAAAATACGCCCCACCTGGTACACAAAGAATACATAGACCCCACCCTGGGCATTCAAGCTTTTCAAACGAGAAAAGTTGCTTTCAACCTGGGGCTAAGCGGCAAGGCGTTCAAGGAAATGACCAAGTTCATCGCTTCTCTATACAAAGCATTCGTTCATTCAGATGCTTCTTTGTTCGAAATCAACCCCTGTCTGAAAACAGGCGACGACCGAATCGTAGCCGTGGATTGCAAAGTGGTTTTAGACGACAATGCCCTTTACAGACACCAGGACCTGGAAGCGATGCGCGACAAGGACGAGGAAGATCCAACCGAAGTGGAAGCTACGGAAGCAGGCCTCAACTTCGTTAACCTCGATGGCAACGTAGGCTGTATGGTCAACGGCGCTGGCCTTGCCATGGCTACCATGGATGTAATCAAACTTTCAGGTGGCGAACCTGCCAACTTCCTCGATGTAGGGGGAACCGCAGATGCTGCCAGAGTAGAACAGGCTTTCCGGATTATCCTGAAAGACCCTAAAGTGAAGGCTATCCTGATCAATATCTTTGGTGGTATTGTAAGGTGTGACCGAGTGGCACAGGGGGTTATCGATGCTTGCAAAAACATGGGCAACATCAACGTACCTATCATCGTGAGATTACAGGGTACCAATGCTGATATTGCTAAGAAAATGATAGACGAATCAGGCCTGGATGTACACTCCGCTATCCTGCTTCAGGAGGCTGCAGACCTGGTAACCAAGGTGCTTCAGGATTAATTAAAATCCGGTGCCGAATAAAAAAAGCGGCTGTCTCTTGAGAGATAGCCGCTTTTTTTATTCCTCAGGCACCCCATTCTCCAGCATACCCTTCAAGTAAAGCCAACAAATCCTCCATGTCTGCCGCTTCCGTAAAAGGATTGGTCAGCGTACATCGCAACCAGTATTCTCCGCGCAAAATAGTCCGGACTACATAAAACTTACCTTCTGCAATTAATTTGTTCCGTACAAATTCATTTAACTCATTCGGATTTTCTGTGCCGGACATACGGAAACAGACAATATTACAATCCGGATCCTGTTTCAATTCCCACCCTTCTCTCTTCTCAACCAGAGAAGCCAGTACTTTGGTCTGGTCAAACACCCGGTCAATGTAAGATTCCAAGGTCTCAAACCCAAGGCTCCGACAGACGCTGTACACTTTAAGACTCATCATCAGTTTGGTGCACTCCAACGTTTGTTTCGCCATATTGTACCAATCATCTTCGATTCGCTCAAATAAGTAATCCGCCTGCTGGGTAAAAGTACGGAAGCGCAACTTGCCGTTGCGAAACAACAGGGCAGTGGTAAGCGCCGGACTCAAGAGCGTCTTGTGAAAGTCCATGGCTACAGAGTCTGCCAAAGAGATACCCTTAACGAGGTATTGGTATTTTTTCGACAAAGTCGCAGAAGCCCCATGAGCCCCGTCTACATGAAACCAAAGTCCTCTTTCTCTGGCAAAATTGCCAATGGCTTCCAAATCGTCATAGGTTCCTGTGGAAGTAGTACAGGCACTTCCAACCACCGCGATTACCCGAATTCCTGCCTCAGCAGCTTCCCGATAATACTTTTCCAGTAAATCTGTGCGCATGCCATGTCGCTGATCAGAAGGTATTTTGATGATTCCCTGTTCGCCCCATCCCATGATCCTTGCTGCTCTGTCCACACAATAGTGGGCCTCTTCGGATACCATCAAAGCAAGTTGCTCTCCGGTTCCTTCTTTCCAGATATCGCGCTCCGTAACCTGAGCGCGAGCTGCCAAAAGAGCGGTCAGATTGGCGAGTGTGCCTCCTGAGGTCAAAAAGCCTCCTCCTGCCTGCTCCCAGCCAAAATAAGGCAAAAACAACTCTATCACTACCCGCTCAAGAGCGGTACTGACCACCCCCATTTCATACACGCCCATGCCATTGTTGAGAAAATCACTGACCAAACCTGCCAAGACTGCAACCGGTGCGGGGGGATTGATCTGATGCCCCATATAACGGGGGTGGGAAAGCGCAATAGAATCTTTCAATACCTCCCTGAAAAAATCCGTCATGTCTGTTTTGGAACGCTTGTCCCAATCATCTTTCCACTTTTGATAGGCAACATCCGGGTCCATCCAGGTAATCACCTGGTCCTTTTTTCTGTCAAGGTTTTCTGCCAGCTGATCTGCCAGCATGTCAATCATCTCATGCCCCTGGCGTCTGAAAGTGGAGGCATCAAAAGCCTGCTCCAATAATTCCATAAATATGCGTTTACCAAATTGCGTAAATCAGGGCGTCTTTGTAGCACCCGTCTTTAATAAAATAATGATGAAGATGGCCTTCCTTTTCAAATCCACATTGCTCCAACAGACATATAGACGGCGTATTTTCGGGAAAAACCAATGCAGACAGTCGCGACAAACCTTCTTTGGTCAAAAGATGATCCCGATAAGCAGGCAATACCTCCTTCATGATTCCCTGCCTCCGAAATGTCGCTCCTATCCAATATCCCAATTCATCCTGGTGGGCAGCATACCCCATGGCCAATCGTCTGCCTATACTGCCTACCAAGGTCCCGTCCGGTTTTCGAATTGCATAAGAAAATACACTTTGGTATTTCAGGGAAAGTTCTCGATTGTAATTGATCCAATCCAGCGCATCGGTAAAGGTGTATGGATGCGGCAGGTCCATGGTCATGCCATATATTTGTGGATCATTGGCCAAAACAGCCAGGGCAGCAGCATCGCTTTCTGCAAAAGCATTCAAAGTAAAGCCCCCTTTTGTCGTTATTTTCATAGGCAATTGCTTGTGCCACGGAATGGGTATTTTTATCTGACCAGCAAAATTGTTCCTTTCCGGTAGTCGATAAAATTATCCGGAAACACGGCTTTGAGTTGCCAAAGATAAACCCCGGCGGGCATTTTTTTTCCATTAAAGTTGCCATCCCACAAAGGATTGCCCTCTCCCAGCAGGAAAGGCCCCGAACGATACACCAGATTCCCCCAGCGATCCAAAATTTCCAGGACTTCAATGCGTATGTCCTTATAACCAAAGAGGGAGAAGTGGTCGTTTATGCCATCGCCATTCGGCGAAAAAGCATTGGGAATGAAGAATTCCCTGTTTTTAAGGATTCGAAAATTTTGGCCGACTTCGGCAAAACAACCATTTTCGTCGTATACTTCAAGCCTGAGTTGAGACTGAGTAGTAGGAATCAACACTGGAGGAAGGCAATTGGTACAACTGTAAAACAGGCTGTCGCCCCAATACCACAAAAAAGTGTGCAAGCCCGTACCTCCTTTGGAAGAAATTACCGGTTGATAGGAGATAAATTCTTTGACTGCCTGTGCCATCTGCATGGACACTTCCAAAAGAGGCGGAGCGTCCAGGTAAAGACTGTCTTCGAGCAAACAGTCATTTTCATCCCTCACCTGCACCTCATACCAACCCCTTCCGGCACCATCCAGGCTTTGACCGTACAGGATAGATCCATCCGGTCCCAACCAGGTCACATCGTAAGAGCCTGTTCCTCCGCTCAATTCCAATTCCCAAATGCCATCAGTAGCATTATAACAGGAAGGAACGGTACTCTCAGCAGACAAATGCAAGGAAGCAGGCCCTGCCAAAAAGAAAGTATCCCGCAACGTACAACCATTTCGGTCTCGGATCTCCAAGGGATAAACGCCCGCTTTCAAACCCTCCAGGTCTAGCTGTGCATTCCTTTCTACCCCATCATATACATAAGTATAAGGCGCCACGCCACCGGAAGGAAGCACGGCTATGCGTCCATCTGAACTATAATCGCAGGAAGGCGCCTCCGGCAAAAAAGCAAGCTCCAGCACCTCTGGCTCGTTTACCCGTACTTGTCGGGTAGCCCTGCAAGCCCCCGAGTCCGTAATGGTAAGTGAATACAACCCGGTTTTGACACCTGTGAACTCAGCCGTTTTGGATCCGTCTTCCCATTTTATATCATAAGGAGGAGACCCTCCCTCAATTTCAGCAGCTACCCTCCCATCAGCCATGCCCTTACAGGAGGGCTCCCTGACCAAAAAATCTACCCGAAGGGAATCTTCAACCGTAACTTCAATCCCAAGGATGTCCTGACAACCATTTTCATCCGACACCCATACTCTCATCAGAGATGCGGGAAGCCCTGTGCGAATGCTGTCGGTTGAACCATCCTGCCAATTGACAAAAATATCGCCGGTCCCTCCCGATACACTGAGAGCAATACGGCCGTCTCTATTTCCCGGACAGGTTTCACCGGTGACCTCCCAGATTACTTCCAGAGAATCCGGCTCCAATAGTTCTACATCACTTGAAAAAGGGCATTTATTTTCATCCACAATATCAAACGAGTAAATACCTGCCCCCAAATTTTCCCTCTCAAATGCTCCCTGTAAATCATCCTCCCAGCGAATCTGGTATTCCCCTGTGCCACCCGAAGGGAGGACCTTAATCCACCCATTGTCCTCTCCGTAACAGCTTGGTCTCCTAAGGTTGATATCCGCCTGTAAACGTTCCGGTTGATTGATCTCAAAATCAGTACGCCTGCGACACCCTTCACTGTCCTGTACAACCAAATAATAGTCTCCGGCAGAAAGCCTGTCCGTTTCAACCTTCAGCCCACCACCACTCCAAAAATACGCATATGGACCCCTGCCTCCACTGACTACTGCCCTGGCATTTCCATTATCATACCCTGCGCAACTAACATCAGTTGCTTCTACACTCACCTCCAGAGGAAGTGGATCCTCCAGCAAAAAAGAATCACGCAGCACACAACCTCTGGCATCCTTGACTACCAGGGGATAAATCCCCGGCACCAAATCCTTTATGGCATTGCTGCTGCCAACAAGTCCTTTCCATTGATAGGTATATGGCGCCGTTCCATTGTAGGCCAAAACAGCAATTTCTCCATCGTCCGCTCCATTACAGGTAACTGGATAAATTTCACTGATAAGGGATAACTTATCTGCATAAGGTACATCAATAAATGTCCTGACCGGACAAAAATCTGCAAAGTATAAAGTTACATAATGCCTCCCCGATGAGAGCTTCTGTGCAATAAGTCCTTTTTCTCCGTTGTCCCAAACAACAGAATCAGGAGAATACTCCTCATACTGCCATGTTACCACTGCAGAACCATCAGCTGAACCCTCACAATAAGCCGGATCGATTAAACTCACTTCGACGGGGATCTGCAAAGGCTCTTCTACGTATGCCCCTATATCAAAATCACAACCGGAACTTGTCACAATGCTAATCTTATAATGCCCACCCGGTAAAGAATCAAAAACACCTTGTTCCCGAAAAACACCATCTAACCAAAAGCCCTGTATCGCAGGACGACCGGCAAATGTTATGTTTATACTACCATCTGAAGCACCTGGACAACTGACCTTGCTTGTTTCCACTACAAAACCGGGAGTAGCACAATTGAGTGTGTGACACGACAAAGTACTCACCGGTGAATAAGTACACTTCCCTACAGCTCTTACCTCAAAATCATATCCTTGCCCCGGGGTAAGTCCCTTCCATTCGTACTGTGGCAGTGCAGTACTTTCCCAGCTTCCATTTTCAAGCCTAACCTCATAGGATAAAGCTTCCGGAATTGGCTCCCATTGGATGGATAGCCGTGTGTCTGTAACTGTACCACAAGCAAGGTTTGAAGGAGCAACAGGGACTTCAGCCGGTATCAGATGTATAGAATCTCTGGCTGCACAACCGGCAATATCAGTGGCTTCCACTACCACAAGTAGAGCCTGATCCGGCGCCAATGTCAATTCTTTGCAGTCGTCGCATATCGCTACCCCATCTACAAACCACCTGTAAATCAATGGCAGGGCGCTATCGGCTAAGTTCAAATCCCGTATTGTGAGCGTATCACCCAGACATACCAAAAGATCGGGACCAAGCACGGGCTGGAAAAACTCAGACTCGACTATCGTCAAAGAAAAGGTATCCACCAGCTTGCCTATACTTACCTGTATTTCCAATTCTTCCGGTCCTTCGGAAATTCCGTCATCAACAGCCAAAATTGGAAAACTAAGTGCCGGAGTTCCTGCAGGAAGTCGGATTATAGGGGGAATGTAATTGATGTCCTCCCCGTTTTGGGCTGTACCCGACACCTGAAAGTTTACTTCCAATGGCACTGACAGCACCGGCTCGATTGACAACTCTATTGTAGCAGAATGACACCCCTCTCCCAACACAGGCAAACCGGAATACGTATGCAATACAATAGAAGTGTCTGAAGAAAAACCAGCTAATACAGAAGGAACAAAAAGAATGGGTACAATCAACAAATAAAACAGATAGCGGTTATAACGCAAGTGTACAGCGATAACCAAACGGGAAAAGAATATCCTGATAAACGAAAGCAATACTTCTTTCTCCAAAAAAATACAATTTTTGAGAGCAGCAGCCAACTTGATGTTCTTTCAAATTCACGACAGCGTCTGACCCAACATGGCGGCCAAAAATAGGCTTTAGAAAGACTGTTTAGCCATTTTGTCGAAAATAAAAATCAATAAATCTGTAAATTGGTTAATTTTCCATGAATACATGGTCGAGCGACAAATGCTATCGATCGCAAGAGGCAAACACAAGTTATTTTTGAGAGCCAAAATTTAACACTTTTTTTGAAAAAATTGATCGCATGACCCGGCAATATTCAAAAATTAAAATAGATGCTACCTCAAAATGTAAGCATTCAGCTGCCAGGTGTTCTGATCTTGAAATAAATCTTTATTTTTTCAAAATCTACTATGTGGACTTGGCGAGAAACCAATCCTGGGATTTTCAGCAACGACCATAGGGCTCTATGCACAAGAATATCCTCTGAACTAAAAAAGAATATCGAGATAGTTTCTAATAAACCGGAAAACAAATAGCAATGGGACAATTTTTCAAATTCACTTTCGCTTCCTGCCTCGGGGTAATCCTGGCTTTCCTGCTACTCGGAGTACTCAGCATCATAGCAATAACAGCCGCCAGCGCAGAAGCCGAAAAAACGGTTTCTGTTCAACCCAATTCCATATTGCACGTTAAAATGGATGCTGTACTACCGGAACTAACCAATAATACAGAGATCTCTTCCTTCGATTTCAAAAAAACCGAGGTACTCGGCTTACACGATCATATCGCAGCCATTGAATGGGCTGCTGAAGACCGCAATATCAAAGGAATTTATCTGGATACAGAAGTGCTGAGCACGGGCTTTGCCGGCACGCAGGAATTGCACCGCGCCTTGCGTTCTTTCAAAGAGCGTGGTAAATTTATAGTTGCCTACGGCAGGTACTTTGACCAAAACGCCTACCACCTGGCATCTATGGCCGATTATATTGGCGTACACCCCATTGGCTTGATAGATCTCAGAGGATATGGAGCACAAATCCCCTTCTTCAAAGATCTTCTGGATAAAATGGGCGTAAAAATGGAAGTGTTTTATGCAGGTAAATTCAAAAGTGCTACCGAACCTTTCCGCCGCAATGATATGTCGCCTGAAAACAAAACCCAGGTAAGAGAATACCTCGGCGAAATTTACCGCCAGTTGGTGGCCGACGTAAGCCAAAACAGAAATTTAAGCACCAGGGAATTGGAAAATGCCATCAATTCATTTGATGGAGCAGAACCTCACAAAGCCCTCAGCAGCGGACTTATCGACAATGTGGGCCATGTGGATGAAGCACATGACAAAATCAGGTCTCTTGCAGGACTTGATGAAGATGAAAAAATCAAGTTTGTCACCATCAAAAACTACTTCAACAGCAAAAAACCTTCTATAGATTTCAGGGTCAAGGACAAAGTGGCCGTAATCTATGCCGAGGGAGACATCGTGGACGGCAAAGGGAACAATGGCAGCGTCGGAGATGAAAAATATGTGGAAATCATCGATCGCTTGTCCAGAGATAAAAATGTAAAAGCAGTCGTCCTCAGAGTCAATTCGCCGGGGGGAAGCGCCATGTCCTCCGAAAATATCTGGCGCTCACTTACCCGCCTGAAGGCTGAAGAAAAGCCACTGGTCGTTTCTATGGGCAATTACGCCGCTTCCGGTGGATATTATATTGCCTGCCCCGCAGATTCAATTTTTGCAGAAGCAGGAACCCTCACAGGATCTATCGGGGTATTTAACATCTTCCCCAACGTTGCACAACTGCTCAACGAAAAGGCAGGCATTCACTTCGATACCGTCAATACAGGAGCCTTCTCCAATGCCCTTTCTCCCTTTTTTGACCTGAGTACCAGGGAAAACAAAATCATGCAGACCAGAACAGACTCTATTTACAGCCTGTTTCTACAAAGAGTAGCCGAGGGCCGGAATAAATCCGTAGCCGAAGTAAATGAGATTGCTCAAGGGAGAGTCTGGACCGGCGCAAAAGCTGTAACGCTCGGACTGGTAGATGATATAGGTTCTTTGGAAGATGCCCTGGAAAGTGCAGCCAACATGGCAGGACTTACAGATTACCGGGTGGTAACCTATCCAAAGGTACTGGATCCGCTACAACAGTTCTTCCAGGATTTCATGACCGACAACCTCAGCTTGTTAAAAGCCAGACTCTGGGGCAATGAATTTGGGCAATGGCAACAAGAGGTCGAAGACATGGAACAAATACTCCGCTATCAGGGGCCTCAGGCAAGGCTGCCTTTTGTATTGCGCACCAATTAAATCTATTTATCCGGGAGTGAAGGCTAGAAGTCCAGTAACTCCCGGATAAATTTATCTAACACTTCCAGCGTAGGCGCATCTGTTACTTCTCCCGAGTCGTTCATCAAATCATGTATCCTGGATATCGGGAGTTGATTGGGCAAAACACTTGCCCCCAAGTGGTGTAAGACAGTAGTGAAATGATCCATCCCCCTTGTATTACCTGCCCTGCCTGAAGATATCCCTACAAGTCCAGCCTTCTTCAATTTGAAATTGTCTTTGTATTGCCTTACCGATACGGCGTCGATAAACAATTTCAAAGCTCCGGGAAAGGTTCCGTTGTATTCAGGAATAACAAAAATGAATTTATCGGCTCCCAGGATGTACTCGTCCTGAATGTCTGCCAATCCTTTATTTTGCTTTCCTTTGTCATACATCTCCGGAAAAAACCAATCATGCGGGATCTCTTCCAATGCAAGTAGCTTCGTCGGTTCCCCTGCCAATTGTGATACCCGCTCGAAAATCAAGGTGGCAAATCGAAGACACTCACTGTTTTTTCTATTGCTTCCCGAAATTATACTGATCATAAGATGTATTTGTTGTCGTTCGTTCCAAACAAGCATCCAATAAATTGGTTCACCGAAAAACAACCCTACTGCAGCATTCGAAAATTGGCCTGTGGGTACAAGTTTTTGCGAAAACCAGTATATTGCCGATAATTTCACAAAATTAAGCTTGCTTTTCCCGCAGTTTATCTTTGCAAGATTCATTTAAATAAAAGATATTCAATAAATTCCGGTATAATGAAGATCACTTATCTGGGTCACGCTTCTTTCGCAATCGAGTTCAATGGAAAAAACCTGGTCCTGGACCCTTTTATAAGCCCCAATGAACTCGCTCAGAACATCAAGGTTTCAGATATCCCTGCTGATTACATCCTGGTTTCTCACGGCCACATGGATCATGTAGCAGATGTCGAAGCTATCGCCCAAAATACCGGAGCAGGAGTGATT
Organism: Saprospiraceae bacterium; assembly: GCA_023268675.1. Lineage (GTDB taxonomy): Bacteria > Bacteroidota > Bacteroidia > Chitinophagales > Saprospiraceae > JALQTV01. Next base: position 11,271 of record JALQTV010000026.1, read on the forward strand.
TCCAACTACGAGATCGTAAGTTGGTTCGGGGAAAAAGGGATTTCAGGGCATCCACTCAACCTGGGAGGGGGCTGTGAGTTTGAATTTGGTTCTCTTAAATACGTCAATGCGGTACACAGTAGCGTATTGCCAGACGGAACCTACGGCGGCAATCCGGGTGGTTTTGTCGTGTGGAGCGATTCGCAGGCCTTTTATTTTGCAGGGGATACTGCCCTGCACATGGATATGAAACTCATCCCCATGACCTGTCCCAAATTGGATGTTGCCATTTTGCCGATAGGCGACAACTTTACCATGGGCTACCAAGATGCTTTACTAGCCAGTAACTTCATCGAGTGCGACCGCATCATTGGCTGTCATTACGACACTTTCGGCTATATCGAAATCGATCATGCTGCCGCAAAAAAAGCCTTCGCAGAAAAAGGGAAAGAATTAATTTTAATGGACATAGGAGCCACTATTGAAATATAAAGAACGGATTTAGGGCAAAAAGAACATACTCATGGGAAAAATTATCGCTATAGCTAACCAAAAAGGCGGGGTAGGCAAAACTACTACAGCCATAAACCTGGCAGCGAGCCTCGCTATACTGGAGAAAAAAGTGCTGCTGATTGATGCCGATCCACAAGCCAATGCTTCTTCCGGAGTAGGGGTACTTCCCGACGATGTGGATAGTACTATCTACGATTGTCTTATCAATGAACTGGATCCGACAGAAGCCATCTACGAAACAGATACCCCAAACCTTCATATCATGCCCTCTCACATCGATCTGGTGGGGGCAGAGCTTGAGCTGGTCAGCCGTTTCAACCGCGAATTTGTGCTAAAAGAAATTGTCGAACAAATCAGACAATACTACGATTACATCTTTATCGATTGCCTGCCTTCACTGGGCCTGATCACCGTCAACGCCCTTACCGCCGCTGATTCTGTGCTCATACCGGTACAATGCGAGTTTTTTGCCCTGGAAGGGCTGGCAAAACTGAGCGACACTGTTAATCTGGTTAAAAAACAGCTCAATACCAAACTCGAAATTGAAGGCATCCTGCTTTCCATGTACGACAAACGACTAAGATTGGCCAATGTGGTCGTCACGGAGGTCAAAGAACTCTTCCGGGACAAGGTTTTTCGAACCATCATTCACAGAAATTCCAAAATCGGCGAAGCGCCAAACCTCCACATGCCAGTGGTTTTGATGAATGCAGGGTGCAAAGGAAGCATCAACTTCCTAAACCTGGCAAAAGAATTTTTGGACAACAACAACGATCCTATTTCCCTGGCATCTTCCGCTTCCATACCGGATTTCGATCAGGACAGCGAGGATTAAAATTGGATTTTATAGGGCTTAATTGCTTAACTTTGCAATCTTAGCAAGCAATTTCCAGTCAACTTATCGTAAATGGCAAAAAAGGTAGATAAAAGGCAGCTCGGGTCGGGTATAAAAGCCATCTTCAACAGTATTGATGAAAACAAGCCTACAGATCAGGAAGCTGTAATCAAAGAGCTTTCGAATACCGTAGCTGAAATTCCTGTCAGCGAAATCGAAGTTAACCCGAATCAACCCAGGGTACACTTCGATCCGGATGCACTGGAAGAACTTGCCGATTCTATCAGAATTCACGGCCTCATACAACCTGTTACCGTCAGAAGGTTAAGCCCCAATGAATACCAACTGATCAGCGGAGAACGCCGCTTGCGCGCTTCCAAACTGGCAGGCTTGACCATGGTTCCTGCCTATATCCGCATCGTCAATGACCAGGAGATGCTGGAAATGGCGCTGGTGGAAAACATACAACGCGAAAACCTCAACGCCATAGAGGTGGCTATTACTTTCCAACGCCTGAAAGAAGAATGCCAGTTGACCGACGAAAAACTGGCAGACCGGGTTGGTAAAAAAAGAGCGACCATCACCAATTACCTCCGCCTGCTGGGACTTCCTCCGGACATACAAAAAGCCGTCAAAAATAAAGAGATCACCATGGGACACGCCAGAGTCCTCGCAGGAATCGAAGACATTGGTGTTCAGGGCGTTTTATTCAAACAAACACTTAAAGAAGGCTTGTCCGTGCGAAAACTGGAAAAACTGGCCAGCGATTACCATCGACCCGAAAAGAAAGAAATACCCCAAAACCAAAGTCTTCCCCGCGAGTACGAAGATGTTCAGCAATCGCTGAGAGCTTTTTTTGGAACGGCAAAAGTGGCAATCAAACTGAAAGACAAAGAAAAAGGACAAATTGTCATCCCCTTTAATTCCAATGAAGAATTAAACCAATTAATCGACAGAATTGATGAATAGGCATCTGCTCCTCCTGCCCGTCTTTTTTTGTTTTTTGCAGGTGGCTAACAGTCAAAGTGTCCAGCCGGATTCTATCGCAGTACCTCAACCGGATTTCAGCAACGTAAAACCGGGGCAACCAGTTCCCAAAAAATCACTGGTGCTTTCACTGGCGCTCCCCGGTGCCGGTCAGGTTTACAACGGCCGAATATGGAAGGTTCCCCTGGTTTATGGTGCCATCGGAGGCATGGTTTATGTCATCGATTTCAACCAAAGCCGCTACAAAAGGTTAAAAACAGCTCTCGATTTGAAGCGTCAAAACCTGGAACACGAGTTCACCGGAACTAGTATTGACAGTGAACGAACCCTGCTGGCTTTGAGAGACAGTTATGATAAAAACCGTCAAATGTCTTATTTCGGACTTTTTGTGGTGTATGCACTACAAGCCGTAGAAGCCTTCGTAGATGCCCACCTCCTGGGTTTCGAAATCAATGAAGAACTCAGCCTCCAGGTTGCGCCCCAACTTCAATTCGATCCAATGTTTCAGGGATCCGCCAAACCCGGCATACAGATCGTTTTGCAAAGACGCAAATAGGTAATACGAAAAACGGGCAAACAGTCCCTAAAGACCACTTGCCCGCTCCTGCCAGGCTCATAGTCCCCTCTATCAGTTGACCACTTCTACCCAGCCATGAGTATCTGCTACTCTTCCCGAACGCAAGCCATTGATGTAATCTTTCATTTCATTGCCAATGGCAAAGGTATCTGCAGAAGGCAGTGTAATGACATAATCTTTGAAAGTAATAGATGCAATAGGAGAAATGACAGCTGCGGTACCCGCTCCCCAGGCTTCCTGCAATAAGCCGTTCTTGTGAGCGTCTATCAATTCATGTACATCAAGTTTTCGCTCTTCCACTGCCACTCCTTTATCTTTCAACACTTCAAGAATGGTAGCACGGGTGATGCCCTTCAGAATGGCTCCGTCCGTTGCGGGAGTCACTACTTTTCCGTCGATGACGAAAAAGATGTTCATGGTTCCCACTTCCTGAACATATTTGAACTCGTGCCCGTCCAGCCACATCACCTGGTCAAAACCCTCTTTCTTTGCCAGCTCTGTAGGCAACAAGGCACCTGCATAATTTCCGGCTGCTTTGGCCTCTCCCGTACCTCCCGGTACTGCACGCACATAAGTTGTTTCTGCCTTTAATTTAACAGGCTCTGAGTAATAAGGGCCTACCGGGCCTGTGAATATGATGAAAGTATATTTTTCTGAGGGGCGCACACCAAAACTCCCATCTGTTGCAAACATAAAAGGCCTGATATAGAGTGCGCTGCCTTCCTGAGGTGGAATCCAGCCACTATCCAGGGCTACCAACTCCCGCAAACCTGACAAGAAGAGAGCTTCCGGTATTTCGGGCATGCTCATGCGGCGGGCTGATTCGTTGATGCGATGGGCATGCTTCTCCGGGCGAAACAAACAAGCCTTGCCATCTTTGTTCTTGGATGCCTTCATCCCTTCAAAAATTGCCTGTCCATAATGCAATGACATTGCAGAAGGATGAATAAGAAAAGATTCAAAAGGCACAATACGAGGGTTCATCCACTGTCCCTTATCGTAATCTGCAACAAACATGTGGTCCGAAAAAGTCTTTCCGAAAGAGATGTTGTGGAAATCCAGGTTGGCCAAACGACTGGATTTTGTTTGAGTAATCGTTATATTTGAACTCATGATCTTGTAATTTTTTCAAAGCTAACAAAAATTTTACAATTTGGATCAAACCTCATTGAGATCAAAATTATTGACAAAAAAAAGAGTTAAAAAAGAATAAAATTTGGAAAACAGCTTTTCTATACCGTTTTTCGACTTGCCTTCAGGAACAAATCAGGGTTGGGTTCAAAGTGGAAACAACCAAAGGAGGGTTTTAATCGTACTGGACTTCCCTCCAAACCCTGTTCTGGATGATTTTTTAGCCCGAATTTTTGCTGCTCTTGAAATCAACACCTCAGAAGATGCGCTGGTTCTGCACAACAATGCTCCTGCTCCCCTGAGTTTCCATCAACTAGACAAAGCGCATCATTTTGACTATGTTGTGTTTTTCGGCATTTCTTTTTCCGATGCTGGCCTGCGCTTCCGTCACCGTCCCTACCAACCGGTTTTTCTGGGTAGCAAAGGTTTTTTATTTGCCGATCCTCTCGAAGTGATCCACGAGCAACGAAACAAAGGAATAAAGGAAAAATCACTGCTGCTATGGAATGCCCTCAAAAAGATGTTCAACTACCAAAAATAAGTCCTTAAAACCATGAAAAAAATAGTTTTTGCCACCGGCAATCCCAACAAAATTAAAGAAGCCAAAGCAATTCTCGGCGATCAATGGGATCTGGTCGGACTGGCAGACATAGGATGTACCGAAGAAATACCCGAAACCCGAGGCAGCATTGAAGGCAATGCCATACAAAAAGCCGAATACATAAGAGACAAATACGGTATTGACTGCTTTTCCGAGGATACTGGACTTGAGATAGAGGCGCTGGGCGGAGAACCCGGAGTCTATTCCGCCCGCTATGCAGGGCCCCAGGCCGATGCCAATGCCAATATTGACCTGGTATTGCAAAAAATGCAAGGCATGAAAAACAGGAAAGCCCGCTTCAAGACCATCATAGCACTCATCCGACAAGGAGCCTTGCATACCTTTGAAGGCATCGTAGAAGGACAGATCCTGGAGGCTCGCCAGGGGAACGGAGGCTTTGGTTATGACCCCATTTTCCTTCCGGATGGATATATCCATTCCTTTGGTGAGTTGTCATCTGAAGAAAAAAACAGCATCAGTCACCGCGCCAGGGCCCTGCAAACATTTGCCACCTTCATGCAAGGACAGGACTAGCCTTTTCGCTCAAAAAACCTTGTTTTTTCAGTATCAAGGGCGTAACTTATACCTTCAACATGCAACACAAGATGACTGCGCAACAATTTGCAGCTGTGCTAAAGGATTTCGGCGAATTGCAGGCCCTCCCCGCCAGTGCGCTCCGCTTACTGGTAGAAGCACATCCCTATTGTGCCAACCTGTACCTGTTACAAACCTACAAACTTCACGAAATTGGCAGTCCGGATTACCTTAAGTCTCTGGAAATGGCTGCCTTGCAAACCCTTGACAGAGGCTTACTGGCCGACAAGATCAAGGATTTGAGCGATTTTTTGCAGGAAAGGGTGGGCTTCGCCGAAAAAAATACCGCGACAGTCGTTACAGGTACCGAAACAGCCGATCACAAAGAAATGATAGGAAAACCTCTTTCCTGGCACAGTGGTAGTGAGTCGCTTTTGGAAAAAATGCTTGGAGAAAGCGAGTATTTCACCCTGGATCAAAGTTTGACCGGAATGCTTTCCAGTATAGCCGGATTGGCTGATTTTTTGCCGCCAGGCAGTACCAAAATGCCCTTCAAACCCAAAAAAAAACCGGTTGTTGCTATCCGCCAAGAGCTGCCAGCCCCTACGCATCAGGAAACTGTACCTGTCGATGAAAGCGATGAGGCAAACCATGAATTTCATCGCGCAGCCCAAAAAAGCATAGAAGAACCCATGTCTCTGGCATCGGAAACCCTCGCCAAAATTTTGGCCAAACAAGGCCAAACAGAAAAAGCCATTGAAATGTATAAGCGCCTGATTTTGATTTTTCCCGAAAAAAAGGCTTATTTTGCATCCGCAATTGAAAATTTAAAAAACCTGTAGGATGTTAACAACAATTATCGTTTTCATAGCCCTGATCTGCTTGTTGCTGATGGTGGTCGTTCTGATTCAGAATCCCAAGGGTGGTGGTGTGGACTCTACTTTCGGAGGTACACAGGCAAACCAAATGTTTGGCGCTGCAAAATCAGCAGATTTCATTGAGAAGGCTACCTGGTACCTGGCACTTGCCCTGTTGATCCTTTGCGTAATCACAACACTGATGGTTGGAACCAACGGAACACTGGAAGGTCTTGACCCACTGCTTTCCGAATAAAAAACAAGTGTCTTTCCTGCACTCAGACAGGTAAAATGCCGGGCATCCAATGATTGCCCGGCATTTTGCTTTTGTGGCACCTCCATCTGCCACAAAAAGTGCACACCTTGACAAAATGTCAAGCTCACACACGCCAATAAAGGTTAAAAACCGACATTTTTTGACAATTCCTGAAATTTTGGCAGAAATTCCAAATTGGCATAAGGTATGCAGGGAAAGGCTGAAATTAATCTTTTCTTATAACCACAATCGCAAAAGTATTTTAACTATGAGGCCGATTAACGATAGAGTTGTTGTCAAGCCTGCTCCGGCAGAAGAGAAAACCAAAGGTGGTATCATCATCCCCGACACAGCAAAAGAAAAACCGCTAAGAGGTGAGGTGGTTGCTGTAGGTCCGGGCAAAGATGGCAACCTTATGACGGTTCAGGTAGGTGACATCGTTCTTTATGGCAAATACGCCGGTCAGGAACTAAGCTATGAGGGCGCAGACTACCTCATCATGAGAGAAGATGACATCCTGGTAATTTTGTAAATCCTTTCCAGGGAAGTTATTGCTTCACAATTGTTCATTAATTTATTATACAAAACATAAAAAGACAGAAACATGGCTAAAGAAATTAGCTTTGATAGAGATGCCCGGGAAAAACTACGCGAGGGTGTTGACGCACTGGCAAATGCCGTTAAAGTGACCCTGGGACCAAAAGGTCGCAACGTAGTTATCCAGAAAAGCTTTGGCGCACCACACATCACAAAAGACGGAGTGACGGTTGCCAAGGAGATCGAACTGGAAGATGCCGTACAAAATATGGGTGCACAAATGGTAAAAGAGGTAGCTTCCAAAACTGCAGACATCGCAGGTGACGGTACTACTACTGCTACCATTTTGGCACAGGCAATGATCAATGCCGGATTGAAAAACGTCACTGCAGGTGCCAATCCTATGGACCTGAAAAGAGGAATAGACAAAGCAGTGAAAGAAATCATCCAGGACTTGCAGGAACAATCTGAAGTAATCGGCGACGATTTCGAAAAAATCAAACAAGTAGCTGCTATCTCTGCCAACAACGACGATGAAATCGGTGGTCTGATCGCAGATGCGATGAAAAGAGTTTCTAAAGATGGTGTGATTACAGTAGAAGAAGCCAAAGGTACTGACACCTACGTGGACGAGGTAATGGGTATGCAATTCGACAGAGGATATTTGTCTCCATACTTCGTAACCGACACGGACAACATGACTACCGAGTATGAGAGTCCAATGATTCTTATCCACGATAAAAAAATCTCCAACATGCAGGACATCGTTCCTGTGTTGGAACAAGTAGTACAGGCGGGTCGCCCCTTGCTTATCATCGCTGAAGACATCGAAAGCCAGGCATTGGGTGTATTGGTTGTCAACAGACTGAGAGCACAGTTGAAAATCGTTGCTGTCAAAGCTCCTGGTTTTGGTGATCGCCGCAAAGCTATGCTTAGCGATATCGCAGCCTTAACCGGTGGTACCGTTATCTCAGACGATATGGGCCGCAAGCTTGATAGTGTTACCATGGATGACTTAGGTCATGCCGATCGTGTTACTTCTGACAA
>JALQTV010000270.1 GCA_023268675.1 Saprospiraceae bacterium
GTAAAGTCGGGAGAAGGCTTTTATACTTATGAAAAAGGCAGAAAAGAACTTATTGTAGCCCAAAGATTCTTAAATTAAGGACTGGAACAAAACCGCTTACCTTATGAAGTCCTTTTCAGTTCTGTTTTTTATGGTCATTTTATTGACGCGTTGCACCAATGACGCAAGTACCAATTCTTACTCTACTCAAATACAAGCATGGCAAGAAGCAAGAAATACAGAGCTAAAAGATTCAACAGGATGGCTTGCCCTTGAAGGATTATTCTGGCTGGAACCGGGCAAGCATTCCTTTGGATCCTCAAAGGAATGTAAGTATATTTTCCCCAAAGCTTTTCCAGCATTGGCAGGTTATTTGCAACTTAATGAAACTGGGGAAGTAATACTCTATCCGCCAGATACTTCCACCTATTTTTTTCCCGAAGGGGCTCCCCTAAAAAAGCCGTTGCTGCTTTCACCGGATTACCCTGGACCAGCAACCAAACTATGGTATAAAGAGTCCTGGTTATTGTATCCGATAGCAAGGTTTGAAGGCAAAGCCATTAGGCTGATTCATACTAACAGTGAACAAAGATTATCTTTCAAAGGCATGGAATTTTACCCAATTAATCCAAAATGGAAGATCCCTGCCGTTTTTGAAGCCTTCGACTCGATAAAAACACTACCTGTTCCCACCGTCCTGGGGAGTAAAAGAGGAGAACCTTGGCCTGGAAATTTGGTATTTGAATACGAAGGCGAAACATACAAATTGGCTCCAACTTCCAATCCCGATGATGAAGAATGGTTTATCGTTTTCGGAGACAAGACCAATGGAGGTACGACTTATGGAGGCGGCCGCTTCCTGTACGTATCCAAACCGGATGAAAATGGGCAAACTTATCTCGATTTTAATAAGGCTTACAGCCCTCCTTGTTTGTTTTCCATTCATGCCACCTGTCCTTTGCCTCCGGGAATAAACCGATTGCCCTTTGAAATCCATGCAGGAGAACAAGCGTCCTTTGGAGACCACCATTAAATAAGGAATTATGCATAAACCCATTATTATTGGGGCAGGACTAACAGGACTTACTTTAGCCTATCTCCTGCAAAAAAGAGGAATTGAAGCTGTTTTGCTTGAAGCCAACAACCGGATAGGAGGTAGAATTCATACATGGAGAACGCATCAAAATGCACCCGGAGTAGAACTGGGGGCTACATGGCTTGGTAAGAAGCACAAAAATCTAATGAATCTATTAGAGGAACTGAACCTCGAAATTGAAGAGCAGTTTCTTAGTGATTACGCGATTTACGAACCTTTTTCAATCAGTCCCCCTCAACTGGTGGCATTGCCAAAGAACGAGGATCCAAGTTATAGGATCAAGGGAGGAACTGAATTAATTATCAATACTCTATCCAAAAACATACGTACTGACCAAATCATTACCAATGCGCGGGTACTTGCGGTAGAAGTCGAATCAGATCAGATTGTAGTAAAAACTGAAAATCAAACCTATATCGCTTCTCAAGTTGTTTGTACGCTGCCGCCACGATTATGGCAAAGCCAAGTACAATTCTCACCGGCGTTGCCATCAGAATTTTTTAGCCTGGCGGCAAAAACGCATACCTGGATGGGAGAGTCTATCAAAATAGGATTAATCTACTCAAAGCCATTCTGGAAAGGAAACAATACCAGTGGAACTATTTTCAGTAATGTCGGACCATTATCCGAATTTTATGACCACAGTGATGTGTCAGGGGGATTTTCGGCTATCAAAGGGTTTATGAGTGGAGCTTACGCCATTGCAGACAGTGAAACGCGCAAAAATCTTGTACTGGCACAACTGCAAAAATACTACGGAGAGCAGGTTTTTCAATATGATGCCTACCTTGAAAAAGTCTGGGCCAAGGAGCCTTTTACTTACCATCCATATGATGAACCCGTTTTACCTCATCAAAACAATGGCCATCCGCTATTCCGACAAAGCTATTGGGAGGGAAAATTGTTTTTTGCAGGATCTGAAACAGCGGAACAGTTTCCAGGATATATGGATGGGGCAGTAGCTTCTGCTTTGTTAACCTTTAAACAACTAACCAATTGATTAACAAGGACTTTTTAAAGTGGAAATTCACTGCTAAAGTCAGTGATGCCAGTGAAATCACTCACCCGATTTACGAGAGGGGAGAGGGTCATCCAATTATTTTAATTCAGGAATTACCGGGAATCAGCGAACCTGTACTTGCTTTAGCTGATCGTTTGGCCCAAAACGGATATAAGGTCATTTTACCGCATTTATTCGGAGCATTTGGCAAATACCAACCACTCAGCAATACCTTTAGGGTGTTTTGCATGCGAAAAGAATTTCAGCTATTTTCTCAAAACAAATCCAGTAAGATTACTGACTGGCTTCGCAGTTTATGCCGGGAAGTTGCTGAGCGCAACGATTCACCTGGAGTAGCAGTCATTGGCATGTGTCTGACAGGGAATTTTGCAATTGCCCTGATGGGTGACAAAAATGTTGTGGCGGCGGTTGCCTCACAGCCATCCTTGCCATTAATGAAACAAGGTGCATTGCATTTGAGTCCTGAAGAAATTACAGCAGCCAGAAAGAGGCTCGATGAACTTCAAGAGCCAATGTTGGCTTATCGATTTGAGGAAGACAAACTATCCGGGGTAGAAAAATTTTCCTGCATTCAGGCTCACTTTAATTCGGACGGGAAAGAACGGGTACGCCTAAAAACGTTGCCCGGAAAAGGCCATTCTGTTTTGACCTATGACTTTGTGGACCAAGCAGGACATCCAACGCATCAAGCTTTGAAAGAAATACTTGATTATTTGGAACGCAGTTTCGAAAAAGTCGATTGATTTTACCCCATAATTTATATTATGTTAAATAGACGGTTTCAATTTATGAAGCTACTCACGACCTATACTCCAAGTCAATTCATAACTGCCATATCCTCAGGCCTTTGCCGCTTCCATCGCTTGTGAGTCCACAACCAATATTGAGGATTGGCCAAGATATCTTTTTCAAGAATGCGGGTATGCGCAATGGTTATTTCCCCATAGGCAGTAGTCTTGGGAGTTTCCGTGATCAATTCAAACTCCATCTCGTATTGTCCCCGTGAAATTTTTCTGATATGGCCGAAGAAAACAACAAAATCATACTCCTTGGCTATTTTTTCACTGCCAAACATAACTGCTGTTTCCCTTCCTAAAAAAGTGGTCCAAAAAGCTTTCCTTGCATCATGAGGAGACTGATCGCTTCCCATCAAGAGTGCAATTGAACCTGATTGATTGCTGCTCAAAAAATTTTTTGTATCCTTTTTGGAAACCAGTACCATGCCATACTTACTCCTGGATTTGTGGATTTTCCTTTCAAAAAATTGATTCTTCAATGGATGATAGATACCTACCGGCGTACCTTTAATCTGAAGTCCTATACTCATAGCAGCAAATTCCCAATTGTTGTAATGACCTGCAGTAATCAAAACATTCTTCCCTTCAGCAGCATACTTGTCCAATAGCTCAGGGTTGACCATTCTGCAGCCATTAATTGCTTGGTTTTCGCTCATGGAAAACATTTTCAGGCTCTCAACTATCAAATCAAAGAAATGGCTATAAAATTTATTCATTAAGATCTTCTTCTCCCCTACCGCCATGTCTGGAAAAGCACCGGACAAATTTGACCAAACGACTTTCTTTCGGTATCCCAACACTTTATATACAAGAAGATAAAGCAATTCTGATAGCCCATAAAGCCATGACAAGGGCAACTTAGAAAGTGGGAAAATTAAGGCATAATAGAAAAGAGCAGCCATGACAAGAGAAAAAATTTGTGAAAATGAAAAGCCAGCCCAAAACAGACTGGCTTTTCGTGAAACTTATATTCTTAATCTTTGATCTAAAAAATCAAGAATGGACGTATTTTACTTCTTTGACCGCTTTCACTATACGTTCCACACTTGGAAGGTAAGCATCCACCAGGGTCGGAGCATAAGGAAGCGAGGTATCAGCTGAATTTATGCGTATTACAGGCGCATCAAGGTAATCGAAGGCATCTTTTTGAACTACATACGCAACTTCTGAAGACACCCCTGAAAATGGCCATGCTTCATCAATCACTACCAAACG
>JALQTV010000271.1 GCA_023268675.1 Saprospiraceae bacterium
GGGGGCTGCTTGGTCGCTGAGCGGGTAATAGCAATCCAATCCAATGTAATCCAGGTCATCCCAGAAATCGATGGTTTCAAACTCTTCTCCCCAATTGGCGGCATAGGTGAGGTAGCCACCGTACAATGGCCTTATTTTTCGGATCAATTGTCGCCATTTGTCCGGTTTCAGTTTTGTACTTTGTACCATTTCAACTCCGATGCAAAGAGCATCGAAGCGGTAGATTGCTGCCAGCAGGGCATAATGTACCACCCATTTCGTATAGTAGTCAAAGAATAGATCCCAATCGTCTTCGCAGGCCATGTTGATTTCGCCGGGCCAACTGTTGCGGAGCCAGATCTGGGGTTTTAGCAGGGTACGCAAACCTGTTTTTTTTGCCTGAATACCGGCTTCAATGACGGCAGCGTCGTTTTCCGAACCCGCTCTTTTGGGTATGGGAAACCCGGCAGGTAGTTTTGGATCCCTCATAAAGGTGTAAGGTACAATGGCAACGGCGTTGCTCCCTGTCAGAGCGAGCTTTTGCAGGGATGTTTTGGCGAGCTCCGATCCATAACCATTATAGATTTGGTAGCCCTCGTGGGCAAAATTGAATCCTTTCCAGTAAGGCAGGGTTTTGGATTTTTTCGCGGAAGCGTCATCTGGAAAACAATCGAGTAGGTATTGCCTGAATTCCTCGTCTAAAGCTGCAAGGGCTGATAAATCAGGTTGCCGGTACCATTGAAGCAGTTGTGCTTTGCCGCGGGTATCGAGTAAAAAAGCAGTAAATGCAGCGGCGGTACATCCATTTATCAGGGGAGAATTTTCCTCAAAACGGGTATTGTCCAGTAAGTCTGACAGCCTGGGGAGATTGTTGCCGATAGCCAGCTTTTTAGCCCAGTAGAGGTATCCTTTTTCGTGCCAATTGTGCACAAACCATAGTGCCAGTCCTTTTCTCAGGCAAGTGAGTGGGCTTTTGCCCATCAGGGCGGTGACAAATATTTCATTTTCAGGGTGAAAAGAAGCACCGTTCCAGGATTCGTTTTGAACAATATATATGGTTCGAAATTCCTGATTTGCGTGGGCCGGACTCATGTTTCCTTGTGCCAGTGCTTTTGATTCCAGGCTATTGAAGACTTCTACGCTGATTGGTGGAAAGGTTGCGGCTTCGCCAAAAAAATGAGTCAGTGCATTCAGGTTAGTTTGAAATTCAGGCAAGAGCAGGGAATGTAGATCTGCTGAAATATCCGGATCTTTGTTTACAATGCGAAAGATGTCTTTAGCCGGCGGCCCGGCAGAAAGGCTTAGAGGCAACAGGAACAAGCAGATTATTCGCATGGCCATTCTTTTAAGCTTGAAGCTCATAGGTTTGTGCAAATTCTGCCGGACTGATTTTGTACACTTCACTGAAATCCGGAGGGCAAACCAGCCAGTCGCCGTCGAAAACGGTCACAGTGTCGCCCCAGGGAGCTTCCAATTGGAAGGGGCAATGCAGTTTCATCGCTTGTTGGATATCCGGTTCACAGGGTAAGGCTATGATTTGCCCCAACGCGAGGTATTGGTCAAAGCCATCGTGGCCTTTGTTGAGATATCGGTAGCGTTGGTTAAATTTTGTGGCGGGTACCACATAAAGTTCTCCTGCAGCGGTTGGATTTTTAATGATATAATCGCCGGGGTGAGCCGTATTGCTGGTTTCATGTCCCTGGGAAGTGAGGGTATGGATTTGTTCTTTTTCTGTGGCTTTCCGGGCCAATACAGTGCCGGATTTATGGTAAAACTTACCTTTTCTCCGAAGGAGCGGAATTAATAATTGCAGAAGGTTGCTTTGACTGATAGTCGGAGGGTCGTTTTTTGCCACAGTTTTTCTTTGAAAGATAAGGAAAGCGCAGTATGAGTACAACTGTGATGGTGGTGCCCGGGACAGGATTCGAACCTGCACGTCCTTGCGAACACTAGCCCCTCAAGCTAGCGCGTCTACCAATTTCGCCACCCGGGCGGGAGTGGAGTGCAAATATAAATCAAAAAGATTATTTATTCAATGCAGCGGCACGCAATCTTTGGAGGAAAGGGGAAGCAAAAATAAAATCTGTCAGGATTTCATTTTCGGTCTCCAGTATTTCGTCCTTATTGCCACGCCAGGCTACGTGTCCTTGGTGCAGAAGGATGATGTTTTCCCCGATTTCCATGACGGAGTTCATGTCATGGGTATTGATTACGGTAGTGATGTTGTTTTCCTGAGTGATGCTTCGGATGAGTTCGTCTATGAGGATAGAAGTTTTGGGGTCTAGCCCCGAGTTGGGTTCGTCGCAAAACAAAAACTCCGGATCCAGTACAATAGCTCTGGCGATCCCCACTCTTTTTTGCATCCCTCCACTGGTTTCGGATGGAAATTTGCTGTTGATTCCGCTGAGATTTACCCGTTCCAGGCAATAATCTACCCGCATATTTTTTTCTTTGGCGGTATGATTGGTAAACATATCGAGAGGGAAGCGGATGTTTTCTTCCACGGTCATGGAATCAAAGAGGGCGGATGACTGGAAGAGCATGCCTACTTTCATGCGTATTTGTCGTTTTTCTTTCTTGTTGAGTCCGAAAAAGTCGGTATCGCCGTAGTACACTTTTCCCTCGGTAGGAGTTAGCAAACCCACCAGCAGTTTAAGCAGGACGGTCTTTCCCGTACCGCTGCGCCCGATGATGAGGTTGGTTTTACCTTTGTAGAAAGAAGTAGAAATTCCGTGCAAGACGGTTTTGTCGCCAAAAGCCTTGAATATATTTTCTGTTCGGATCATAATTTTTTAGAGTTGCTGCCGGGTTTACTGGGTGAAAAAGACGGCCAGCAGGTAATCTGCCAACAAGATGAGTATGTCACTATATACGACGGCATTGGTACTCGCCTGTCCCAATTCTATGCTTCCTCCTTTGACATGGTAGCCCTGATAAGCTGAAACGCTGGTCAGCAAAAAAGCAAAGACCAATGCCTTGACGAACATCATGGTCACGTTTTTTTCGACAAAGAAGGAGCGCACTCCCTGGATGTATTCTGCATTGGAAAGCAACCCGGTAAAAACAGTGGCGGCATACCCACCGATGACGCTGATAAATGCTCCTACGGCTACCAATAAAGGAATGACAAAAAGGGCAGCGATGATTTTGGGCATGATCAGGTAATTGGCCGTATTTACTCCCATGATTTCCATGGCATCGATGTGTTCTTTCTGACGCATCCCCCCAATTTCTGCTGCAATATTCGAACCGACCTTTCCCGCCAGTACAAGGCAGGTAATGGTAGGAGCCAATTCGATGATGGTACTGTCGCGTACGATGTATCCTATGTACCATCGGGGGACCAGCGTTCCGTCAAGTTGGTACGAAAACTGTATGGCAGTGACTGCACCGATGAAGATGGCGATCAGACCGACGATGACCAGGGAGCCTATGCCGATGTCTATCATCTGCCGGGTGGTTTCCCTGTAGTACATATTGAGCTTTTCGGGTCTGGTGAGTGCTGTACCCATCATTTTCAGGTACCTGCCAAAGTGGTAAAAGAAGTTAAATAGCATTCAAGCGTTTTTTATCAGGGATGGGGCAATCCGGGCAAAAATAAAACTAAATCCTCGAATTGAAAGCAAGCATCCAATAAAGTGTAACTTTATCGAAACACTTTATCGACTTTTAGGTTGTCATTTTTTGCCGAAGGCAGAAAAATTGGCCCTTACAGAAAAAATCAAACGAAAGATTATATGAATTATGTGATTACGGGAGCAAGTAGGGGAATAGGGTACGATCTGGCTTTGTTCCTGGCTTCCGGCAAAGGAAACAAAGTTTTGGCACTTTCCCGCAATGCGGAAAAATTAGGACAACTAAAGGCCGCAGTACTGAAAATAGCAGGGCCGGAGCAATTTGATTTTCTCCCCTTTGATCTGAACCACCCGGACGAAAAGGCTTTGCTGGAAAAAGTCGGTGCCATGGGGGGCGTAGATGTAGTAGTCAACAACGCAGGGAGTTTGATCAAAAAGCCCTTTCTGGAATTGGGTTCCGGAGACTGGCAGCAAATGTTTGAAACCAATTTTTTTGGTCCAATGGCCCTGATCCGCAGCCTCTTCCCTTTTTT
>JALQTV010000272.1 GCA_023268675.1 Saprospiraceae bacterium
AGTTTGACGAAGCCGCTAAAAGAACTGACATAAAAATGAAATCTATTCATGACTATGAAAAGTTGTTAAGTTCAAAACTTATATGAATTTCGATTATTTAATCATTGGCGCTGGAAGTGCAGGCTGTGTACTAGCCAACAGACTGTCTGAAAACCCTGCCAACAGGGTATTGTTGGTTGAGGCAGGAGGGCCGGATAATAAGATGGAAATTCATATTCCTGCCGGATATGGAAAACTCCACCGCAGTGAGGTAGATTGGGGATTTTGGACCGAGCCTCAGGAAAATGTGTTACAAAGGCGGATTTACCTTCCCCGGGGGAAAACTTTGGGAGGCAGCAGTTCGACCAATGCCATGGCTTATGTGCGGGGGAATAAAGCCGATTATGACGACTGGGCCAGAGGGGGCAATGAGGGCTGGTCTTATGAGGAGGTACTTCCTTATTTCAAGCGTTCAGAAAACAACCGGGATATACAAAACGACTACCACGGCTCAAGTGGGGAATTGAACGTAGAATACCCCCGCGGCTTTCGCACACCGTTCGCAGAAGCCTTTGTTGAAGCGTGTAAGGAAAAAGGCTTTGCCGATAATCCCGACTACAACGGAGAAAAGCAGGAAGGAGTTGGCCTGTTGCAGCTGACCACAAAAAACGGGACACGCCACAGCGCTGCCGATGCCTTTTTAAAACCCATTCTCAAACGCCCCAATCTCGATATTTTGACGCATACCCGGGTGTTGCGGATTGTTCTTGAAAAAGACCGCGCAATAGGGGTAGAAGTATCAACCAAAGGCCGCAGCAGGCAAATTATCCCCTGCTCAGATGAAATCGTTCTTTCCGCAGGTGCTTTTGCCTCACCTCAGATACTGATGCTATCCGGAATTGGGGATGCAGAAGCCCTGAAAAAACTGGGCATTGAATGCCACCACCACCTTCCGGGAGTAGGAAAGAACTTACAGGATCACCTGTTTTTTGGAGTGGGGGCACTTGCTACCGTCAAAAAAGGACTCAACCACCAAATACGTCCCCTCAACCAACTCTCCGCAATGCTTCGCTATTTCCTGGACCGAAAAGGGCCGATGAGCATAGGTCCGCTGGAAGCCATGGCTTTTGGCAGTACAAGCGCCAGTCCCCAAAGAGTGGACTACCAGTTTCACTTCACCCCCCTGTACATAGGACACGACTACAAGAATCTTGACATCTACAATTTGAAGACTTTCCCCAGGGCGGACGGGTTTACCATATTGCCTACGCTGTTACGACCTCAAAGTCGGGGGCAGGTAAGCCTGAGGAGCAAAAATCCAATGGATGCTCCCCTCATACAGCCCAATTTCCTGCAGGCGGAAGCAGACCTGCAAGTATTGCTTGCCTCCGGCAAAAAAGCACTGGAAGTAATACAAGCTGATGCCTTTTCCCCCTTTCGAAAAGCAGTCACTTCGCCACCCGACACCAGTTCGGATGAAGCTTTTGTTCACCACATCAAAAGTCAACTTGAAACGGTTTATCATCCGGTTGGAACCTGCAAAATGGGAAGGGACGAAATGGCCGTGGTGGATCCTACCCTGAGGGTGAAAGGAATTGGGGGATTGCGCGTAATTGATGCATCTGTGATGCCCACCATTGTATCCGGTAACACAAATGCACCTGTTTATATGATTGCAGAAAAAGGAGCTGATCTGATCAAAGCATAAGCACCAATCAGGCTACGCCCAAAAGATGATCTAAAAACCGAGTGCCCCTCCATCTTTCGAAGGAGGGGCACTCAAAAAATCAAACCAATATCCAGTCCTTAGATAGCAGGATCATCAGGCGTATTGGGATTGTTGTCTCTTTCGCGAAGCGGATAAGGGTAATAATTTCTGCTTCTTTCACCATTTGGTGGTCCCGGGCGGTTGAAGCGACGGCTGTCTTCCAGTTTTTGCCCTGACATATACATTTCTATGCAACGATTTTTATAGATCTCCTGCAAAACAGCAGCTTGGGTAGATGCACCACTATATGCCGGCAAGTTCGCGTTGACGCCGAAAATATCATCGTTTTTAGTCAGTACCTTGTTGAGTTCGTTGATCGCACCGGAAAGATCATTCTTCCTGGCAAGTGCTTCGGCTTTGATCAGCATCATTTCTCCCGGAAGAAAAACAGGTATCTCCTGCGTATCAGAGGTGAAGAACCCCTGCACTTTGACATTTGTTTGAGGATTTGCCCCCAAATAAAAAGCAATCCTGCCATCCGCAGCGGATGGTGCCAAATCATCCTTAAGACCAAAATTGTACAATCCATCGTAGGTATTGTTGTTTACCAGAGCGGTACGATAGACAGGATTCTGGTTGAGCGC
Source organism: Saprospiraceae bacterium (assembly GCA_023268675.1). Taxonomy (GTDB): domain Bacteria; phylum Bacteroidota; class Bacteroidia; order Chitinophagales; family Saprospiraceae; genus JALQTV01. The sequence continues at coordinate 2,332 of JALQTV010000272.1, forward strand.
ATCAAAAGCAAATACAGACTTTCGGGTCAGGTTTACCCGGTTGGCAGCCTCAATAGCTTTGTCATTGTTGCCCAGCATATTGTAATAACGAGCCAATAGCGCATTGCAAGCATCTGCAATGTTGATATCTGTGCCAACTTTTGAATTGAAATAGGCAGAAGGAGGCGTTGCTGAAATAGCAGAAACTCCTGATTCAAGCAAGCTGATAGCATCAGCCAGGGCATCATTGCGAGATTTGAACGTAACGAAATCTCCGTTTAGAAAATCCGCTGCAGAGCCTGTTTCAGTAGGAACCTTTTCCCAGAATTGAGCCATGGTACCTATGGCAAGGGCTTTAAAGAAATGACCATACACCTGTACTGCAGTTGCTGTTCCTGCATCCGGAATATTGGATGCATTTTCAATGATCAATTCACTATTGGACATTACGATATTGCAACTGGCCCAGATATTTGAGATAAAGGCGTTGGAATTACCTACCGTACCTCCACCGGCTTCCAAAGCTGCCAGTTCGCCGTTACCGGTATTGATCACATAAAGTTCCTTGGTAGTCAAACCATTAGCTGAAACCATCCCGTACAAGGCACCCGTTGCCCCTACAGAATAAGATCTCTTAAGCCCTACAACCATACCCAGGAGTCCGTCTACACTGTTGAGTACCGCCTCACTGGTAGCAGCATTGGGGTTTTCATATTCTTGTTCACAGGCGCCTGTGACTAACAAAAGCGGCAAGAAGGCGATTATGAATATATTTTTGAATCTCATGACAATTTATTTTTTGATAAAAAAATCAGTACCTGATTAAAATTTCGCTCCGAGACGCAATTGTATCATTCGGGGGATAGGTACATTACCGAAATCGTCACCTCTTACCCTGTCTGTCTGACCAGCAGAGTTGGTTTCAGGGTCAAAACCCTGGTAAGAATCAAATGAAATGAGATTTCTTCCAATCAATGATACATTCATGTTTTCAAATACTCTTCCAACTTTTCCCAGATTATAAGCAAGGGAAAGTTCGCGTAGTTTGATAAATGAACCATCTTCTACGTGCTCTTCCTGGATACGGGAACCGGTTACACCACCTGCAATAGAGGCTACATAACCCCTGGCTACTTCGCCCTTAAGTTCTTTTTCTGCCAGCGCCCCCTGTCCTACGTTGTTTTGTGTGATACGGTTCCAGTTGTACACATCAAAACCCCACATAGCGTCGAATTGTACCCTGAAAGAAAGCTTGCCAACACTCAAGTCTGAGGTGACAGACCCAAACCAATCAGGGTTGGGATCTCCAATAATTTTTCTGAGTTCTGCCCCGGAAGCTACAGGCTGTCCGTCTGCTCCCCTGTTTGGCGTTCCCTCCAGAATGGTTGTTTGCTCTCCCCTTTCAGGTTGTGCCAATCCCTGGGAAGTCAGCTGCAATTCCCCATTGGCATTACGCGCATAATAACGTCCGTAGAAAACTCCGTAGGGTTGTCCGTTGATAGCTGCCTGTGCTCCGTCTGAGCCACGCAAAAACAGTACGCCCGAGATGCCGCTCACCTCATTTCGGTTTCTGGACCACATCAAACCTAGGTCCCAGCGAACTTTACTGGTGGCAATGGGTGAACCCTGAACCATCAATTCAATGCCCTTATTGGTCATCCCCCCCTCGTTGGTTACAATAAAATTACCTCCAACTGTTGGCGGCAAAGGACGGGTAAGCAACAGATCCTGAATATCCTGGTTGTAA
>JALQTV010000273.1 GCA_023268675.1 Saprospiraceae bacterium
CGCGTTTTTCAAAGTGAATTTTTGCCAGGCTGAAGGTGACCAGGTTTTGCCTGTGTTTTTCTTCCAGACAAATCTGATAATTTTCAATGAAGTGGTTGAGCCAGTCAAATTCTTTGAGGGGCGTTCCTGTATTGACGATGTTCCGGAAAGTAAAGCGACTGATCTGTCCGTTTTCAATGAGTACTTCGTTTTCTATACCCATGCGGTACAATTCGAAAGCCTCTTTAACGAAGGACTTTTGTCCGGTATTCATTCTGGAAATGCAATAATTAATAGCCATGAGGTAAATCTCGCGAATTTCCTCGGGAGGGAAAAAGTGGCTATAGGCAGAGATGGCTTCTTTTAGTTTTCTGAAGTGATGTTCTTCCTGTTCGTTGGTAAAAGCCTTGTAGCCGTGGTAAAATACTGCAATAGCAGGGATGTGCAAGAGTTCTCTGTTTTCCAGATATTGTAGGGTAGCGTCCATCATCCCCATATCGTAATCCACTTTGTACACCTTTTGATGTGCCAACATGAGACAACTCTGCCGCAGGCGGCTGGCAATATAGGCAACATCCATATTATCGGACACTTCCTGCAGGTTCAAATCCGTACTTCTCTTTTTGCCTTCATAGAATTTGTAGCGCTCCCAATGCAGTAAAAATTCATTGCGAAGAAAGTCTTCCCCTCTGTGATCGGATGCTTCTTGTATCTTTTCCAGATTGCGGAGGGTCTTTAAAAAGGCTTTTTCTTGTTTTCGTCTTCTATAAACTGTTGCCAGGGTGCGGTTGACAACAGCATCATTTTCGGTAAATTCCTGGTAAGTGAGGAAGTTTTCCAGTGATTTCATCAAAAAATGAACCGCTTGGCGTAGCCTGGCATCGTCATAAGGTGTACCTGGGAAAATTTTTTTGAAAATTTTTTCCTTGTCTAATTGTTCTTCCCGGTAGAGGTTTTCCTTAAACATAATATAATCAAACAAATCTATAACGTCCTCGCGTTGATTGTGAAAAGGGGATAACAGCCACTTTTTGAAGGCTCTGAGTTCCTTTGGTTCGAGTGTCTTCAGTAAAATTATTAGCTGACTATTTTCCATAAAGGTGAAAATGTTTTTTCAACAAATCAAAACGAAGATTAGTATTGTAATTTATTGATTATCAAATTAATTTGATTGAAAGGCATTGTTTTGTTGGGTTAAAATTACATCATTTTTATCAACAAATGGGGTTTTTTGTCTTTGTTATTGAGGGGCAGGTGTAGCATTTTTGTATCGGATTAAGAAACAAAGTAAACACCACACACAATGTTTCGCTATAGCATCGAAAAAAGCATCACAACCACTCGAATCATACCCTTCCTTGGGGTACTGTTCGCTGTTTGCCTATTCGGTGCTCCACTAAAAGCTCAGGGCTGGGAGAAAGAATTCGGAGGGCCTGCAACAGACGAAGGTACCTCGGTTATCCAGACTATCGATCGCGGCTACCTGACTATAGGCTATAGTGAATCATTTGGTGAAGACAATGACCTTGATGTTTATGTTGTCAAAACAGACATCGATGGAAAAGTTGTCTGGTCAAAAGTATACGATTTAGGTTACATAGAACATGGTTACAAAGTTTTAGAAGCAGCAGATGGCGGGTTTGTAATAGCGGGAGATATCATCAGCAGGTTCGGTGAGTCAAAAGACCTGCTGCTTCTAAAAATTAGCAAGACAGGTGAACTACTGTGGCACAGGGTTTACGAGAAGAGCGGTGACCAGATTGCATGGAGCATTACAGAAGCCATCAACGGCGGATACATATTAGCAGGTGAGACCCAGGATACACTGGCAGAAGACAAAGACATTCTACTGGTAAGTGTGGATGAAGCAGGAGCAGAGCGTTGGTCAAAAACCTTTGGCGGAGAAAAAGATGATGTTGCCCGCAGTATTTGTACCATGCCAAATGGGTATGCAATTGTAGGCGTTTTTGAAAAACCGGTTGGATTTGACAACAACCTGTTTATTCAAACAATAGACACTCTGGGTGAATTCCTTTGGGCAGACACCCTGGCAACAGGAGAGAGAGAAGAGGCTAATGACGTAATTGCAACCTCAGACGGCGGCTTGGTTCTAGCCGGTTTGAGTGGTAATAACAGCGATGCCCTGGTTGTAAAATACGACCAATCAGGACAAAAGCTATGGAGCAGCACGGTAGGTGAACCCGGGCTGAGTGAATATGCCAATGCCATCGTCGAATTGACCAACGGAAATTTGGTGCTGGTAGGTGTAGCGGACCGGGATGAAGTAAATATTGATATCCTGCTTGCCGGCCTGGATGCGGAGGGAAATGAGTTGTGGCGCAACTGGCGAGGAGATGACATCAATACAGATGAAGGAAAAGATATCGCCCCGACATACGACGGCGGTTTTATCATCACAGGTTATAATTCCCTTTTATTACAGTTTTTCAATGATCTGACCCTGATCAAGACGGATGGTACGGGTAACACGATCACCAACAAGATCAAGGGCAGCATCATTGGAAGACAGTGCCAGACCGGACAAAGTCTGGTAATTCCAAAATCGGGATGGTTAATCGAAGCGAGAAGTGAGGAAAAGACCTACTTCGGTACGACAGATGATGAGGGAAAGTTTGAAATTACGGTCGACAAGGGGAAATACACAATAACGCTTATTCCGCTGAATGATTACTGGAAAATTTGTAATCCGGGTGGATACCTGATAGATTTTGAAGCATACTATGAGACAGTACAGGTAGATTTCAGTGTACAGGCAGATAAGATCTGCCCCTACATGGAAGTAGATGTAACGGCGCCGTTCAATACCTTGTGCTCGAATCTGGAATATACTATCAGCTACTGCAACCTTGGAACGGATATAGCCGAGGGAGCATACGTAGAAGTTACACTGGACAAACTACTGACTTTCGAGTCTTCCAGCATTCCTGTTTCGTCAGTGGAAGGAAACACCTACATCTTCGATCTGGGTAATGTGAGAGTTTCGAATTGCGGTTCTTTCACCATACAGACCTCCACTCCTTGCGAGGGAATCTTTACAGGACGGGCTACTTTGGTAAGTGCTCATATTTATCCCGACATGCTTTGTCAGGATCCGGATCCCTCCTGGGATGGTTCCAGTGTGTTTGTTACAGGAGACTGCCAACAGGACTCAGTATCATTCGCTATCAAAAATGTAGGCTCAGGAGCCATGCAGGCTCCCAAGCGATTCTTTATCGTAGAGGATGATGTGGTGGTATTTTTGCAAGGTGAGCAAAGTACTTTCCAACTTACTCCGCAACAAATTTTTGAACTGCCCTACAAGTTTCCGGCAAACGGCAAAACTTACCGGATCATAGCAGAGCAATCGGCAGGACATCCGGGGCGCAGCAATCCAACCCTGGCTATCGAGGGTTGCCTGCCCGAAAGCGGCAGTGGAAATGTTTCTACAGGATATTTAGCACAATTCCCTGAAGATGATGGAAACCCTTCAGTTTCAGTGGATGTATCAGAAATAATCGGTTCAATCGAAGGCATTTTATTGAGAGGCTATCCCAAAGGCTATGGTGAGGCGCGAAACATCGCTCCTGACACCAGAATTAAATACAACATTTTTCTACAACACAACTTCGGAACCGATACTATCAGTCGTATCGTTATCAAGGACACTTTACCTGAATCACTGGATATTTCGAGCCTGGTGATGGGTACTGGTAGCCATCCCTTAACTTACGAAATAACAGGGGAAAGTGTCCTTACGATAACTTTTGAAAGAATGAACCTGCTGCCGGGAGCATACATGTTTGTTGAGTTTGAAATTGCTCCTCGCACTGATCTGCCAATGGGCACGTACATCGCAAATAATGCTACAGTTTATTTTGATGTACTGGCTCCACGGCAAACCAATACAGTGGAACACACCGTTGATAGTCTGGATAATTTCACCGTTTCAGTTGAAAATCCCGAAGTCAGCCCCGGTTTTGAGGTAGATGTGTTTCCCAATCCGTTTCACGAGTCCGCAATGTTTGAGATCAAAAGTG
>JALQTV010000274.1 GCA_023268675.1 Saprospiraceae bacterium
GGTTTGGGGGTCATATTTCCAGGCGCTTCCGCCAAAAAAGGAGCGCCAGTTGTTGGGAGGACCTCCATCTTTGCCCTTTCGCCAGAAGTAAAAATCTCTGAAAGGGTTGTCTTTGTCTTTTTTGGAGGCCTCGAACCACTCGTGTTCATCCGAGGTATGATTGACCACAAGATCCATGATCAATCGCATTCCTCTTTGATGGAGGCCCGCCAGGAGTCGGTCAAAGACGTCTATGTTGCCGAACTCCGGGTGAATTTCATAATAATTGCTGATATCATACCCGTTGTCATCATTCGGTGAGTCATAGACAGGCCCCAGCCAGATGACATCTATGCCAAGGTCTTTGAGGTAATCGAGTTTTTCGATGATTCCTTCCAGGTCTCCAATCCCGTCGCCATTGCTGTCTTTAAAGCTGCGGGGGTAGATTTGGTAAATTACAGCCGATTTCCACCAGATTTTTTTCATGCAAGAGTGTTAAGCCATTGTTTGAATGCCATATAAACGCCGTTGGTCCAACCAAATCCATCCTGATTGGGGTATTCTCCACCGCCCCCCGGGATGTCGGGTTGTACCACGTTGTATTTTTCCATGACTTTGCCCGTGCGGGCAAAAACTTCGTCCACTGTATTGGTCCATCGCTGAGCAATTTCCTGTGCCAGGTCTGTGTGGCCATATTTTTTGAGTCCTTCGACTGCGACAAATTGCAGTGGAGCCCAGCCATTGGGCCAATCCCATTGTTCGCCGGTATCTTGCAGGGTAGTGACAATGCCGCCCGGTTTGAGTAGGTGTTCACGAACAAAATCAGCTGTAGCAGCGGCCTGCGGCGGAGTGGCTACCCCCAGGAAAAGGGGGTACATCATAGCCGCAGTGGCTTTTCCGGTACTGCGTTGGCGCACGAGGTCGTAGTCGCAGAAAAAGCCATCAGCGTCTGACCACAGCCATTTCATGTATAGTTCTGTCAACAGTTCCTTTTTTTCCAGCCAGACTGTTTCACCCGTCTCACGGTAGAGCAAGTCAAAATTGAATATCATCAGGGCATTGAGGTCACAAGGCAGGATATGGCCGCAGTGGATGGTTCCCAGATCACCGTTTTCGTACATCCATCTTGAACTGAAATCCCAACCTGACTCACAGGCGGCGCGGAGGTGATGGAAGACCGCCATAGAAGAACCCTTGGGTAGTGTTTTGGTGAGTGCGACGTCTTCGGCATAAGACTCCGGTCGCGGACAAGGTTCCCTGTCAAAATATCGGAACATGACTCCTCCGTCTATAGACACCAGGTGTTCCGAACTGGTTTCTCCACTTTTTATTCCTTCTTCTCCATGGCACCAGTAGTTCATTTCCAACCTGAGGGCAGCAATGGCCTCCGAAGAGAGGGGTTCTCCTGTTCTTTGTGCATAATAATCGAGCATGGAACCAAAAAAAGGAGGTTGACTTCTCGAGAGGAAATAAGTCCGGTTTCCATTGGGGATGTGGCCGTAGTTTTTAATGAGCCAAATGAAATTTTGGACCATTGAAGCTACATCCGCTATATCGGGAAGCCCCTGCATGGTGAAAAAACTATCCCAGTAGTATATTTCTCCGAATCTTCCGCCGGGTACAATATAAGGGTAGGGAAGAGGTATTTTCGTACTCCCTTCTTTTTGTTCTTGTTTGTCGCTGCGGCGCAAGGCCGGCCACAACTGCTGGATATGTGCTTCGGCCGTAGCAGCACTTTCGAGGTTTGCAACCAAGGGGGGTACAAGAGGCTCAAAGTGTTCTGCTACGAATTTCTTCAGATCAAATCCTTTAATTTTGCTTTCCGTCTGGTACTTTTTAAAAATATCACCCAGGGGTTCCCTGGGATCCATATCGCAAAAGGTTTTTGAATCTTCAAAAATTCCGGATAGTTGAACATCCCGAAAAAGCGGTTGGTATTCAGGATCCAGAATGGTTTGTATCATGCTGTTTGTGGTTCTGGTTGTCGGATAATTGATTTTCAAAATTTAGGGTAGCCAATAGCAGGTCTCCTACTGAATTGCCCTGTTTGACACCTTCATTTATCGCCGGCATGTAGTGAATGCCACCATAAAATCGGCTGATCGCTGCTTCTTTTGCTGCTTCGCTAAAACCCTGGTAACTTCTTACTGGAAGACCGTATTCGAGTTCTACCGTATCGTCAAAAGGAAAATCTTTACCAAAGCGGGCTTCCAGCACGCGCGCTGCGGCAGCCGAAACGACGCTGTGCCCACTGGTGTGTTCCGGAAACGGGGGAGTCTGCAAGACTGGTACCCAGTCTTCGTCTATGTACTGATTGATGACAGTCTCGGGTCGGATCAGGTTGCTTCGGTACTTTTCATCCCAGCAGCTGATAAATGCATCAGCCAGGGCTATTCCAACAGTCGCGTAAGTTTGGGAGGCTTCCAGGAAGTCTTCTCCTGCTTTTTTGGACGCTAGTGTCGTTATGCCTACCCAGTGTCCGCCGGGAGTAATTTTTTTGGTGGCAAACATAAAGTGCCCGCTCAGGTTCGATACGTAAGGGTTGCAGTCCCAAAAACTGGCTATGGCTATCTCTTCTTCGGATGCTTCTTTGACAGCATCGTACACTTTTTTTACCTCTGTATAGAAGGCGCTTCCAGGTTCCATGCTGAAGGGGGGAGGACCGGAAGGGCGAAACTGCTGGGCAGAATCCAAAACAAAAGGTCTGATTTTTGACCAGTGAGGTTCTATGCCATCCATGTACGCTGGTGGGGTAGGCTGCCATCTGCCGGGGGCATTTACCACAGAGAACTTGGGAAAGGAGCGGCTTTCTTTGTAGTTGTCGCCATCGGCCCAGTCAAGGATGGCTTTGGCAACTTTTTCGCCGTAGGCTATAGAAGCTGCATATACTTTTTTGGGAAAAGCTGATTGAAGTTTGGCTTCAGAAGCTTCCTGGAACGCATCCATTTTGTCTTCCGAAAAAATCATGGTACGACCTACGCTGTTGTAAGCGTGCAGGGCAGCCAGCTCAAAAGAGATCAGATCCGGGTTTTCAGGAGAAGGGATGGTTTGCAATCCGTTTAACTGACCTGCCAGGGATCTTTTTTGCTGACTTTTTTTAGCCATCACCTCATAAGCGGCAACACTCGAATAGGCGTATATCCGGCTCGATACTGGCGGCGAGAAGATATCGTGCACCATGATGTCCGTTAGATTTTTGGTGGCTTCATGGAGGAGTTCCGCAGGCAACTCATCGGTTTGCCAGTCTTTGTTTTCCGGCGCACAGGCGGATAAGCAAAGCAAGGCAATCAGGGTGAGTGTTGATACTGATTTCATGTTGTTGTTTTTATTGTGCTGTCTGGTGGGCGCTGGCTCTTCTGTAAAGCAACCAGAGCGTTCCAACCAGCAAGGCCAATGGTAATAATGCAAAATAAAAAGCCTGATTTCCACCAATGGACTGAAAGAGATAACCGACAATCCTCGAACCTATGGTTCCACCAAGTGCTGAGAAGAAGGTCAGCAGGCCGGCCATAGAGCTGTGAAGGGTTCGGTCAGTAACTCCCAACACTACCGAGTTCATCAGAGGATATACCGGTGCCAAAAATAGCCCTATCATAGGAAAGACAAATCCTATCCAGGGTACATCGGAGAGACTTTCTATGGGGCCAATTTCCAATCCTGCTGTTTGTGGCAAAACAAGGATAATAATCAGGGCTGCGCCAAAAAGTCCTGCCAGTACGATAAAGAGCCATTTGACGTAATTGACCAGTAAGCCGGAGAAAAACCTTCCGGCTGCAATAGACAATGCCAGGATAAGAGCAATATTTACACTTATTTTTTCCGGAAGATGTAGTACGCGTTCATTGAAAGTAGGCAACCAGGACATGATCCCCTGTTCGGTCATCACATATAAAAAGGCACTGATGGCGAAGATGAGGACGATGGGTCGCTTCATCAGATTAAGCATCGTTTTGAAGTCCTTCAGTGGCGTAGAAATGACCGGAGCCGTCTGTATATTGAATTTGGTGAAATACACCACCAGTATTGAA
>JALQTV010000275.1 GCA_023268675.1 Saprospiraceae bacterium
ATTCGGGGTTGATGGTATTAAAATACAGCTGATTTCCCGAAAATGCAGCTACCTCCACCGTAAAAGGAGGGTGGCCAACATATCTACCATATTGAAAAACAGGCTTTCGGGAGTTATAAGTTCCCCCACGCGCACCCTGGAGTTCAAACCTGTTGAAAGTAAAACCTGTATCAAGGGTAGTGAAGAGGTCCATGGCAATCCGCTCATCCAGCGCGTGCTCAAAAATTGCCTGGCATTGTTGGGTAAAAGATCGGTTGCAACAATCCGGTTCCAGCCAATCTCCGCCGGTTTGTCGCGCCAGATTGGTATAAAAATATGCATTGCCGTAAAATACATTGGGTTCTAAATAATACCGTGGGAAATTTCCGGGATACGTGTAATCTGCGATGAAAAAAGGTACAGGTTCGGTTCCTTCCCATAGGCGATCAATTTCTGCCAGCAGTGCATTGGCAGTTTCCGGTTCGCCCTCAGCGATGGAATTGGCAAACAAAACGATCAAACCTTTTTCTGATTCCCCTTTCATGGCTTCCACCCCTGCTCCTATCAATCCGGGGAGGTTGATGCTGCTGATGGTACTGCTATTCAGCAAGGCAATGGCCTCTTTGATGTTTTCCTCGTCGGCGTATTTCCAGTCTCCAAAAACAGTTCGGGGAGCCAGTCCCGCAGGAATGATATTGAATTCATCCTCAGGTCGTAGATGCTTCAATAATGCTTGCTCGATAGCAGCCAAATAATCCGCATAAGGCAAATCTATAGGGCCATTGTTGTTGTACTGCAGAAGCACCATGATCTTTTTTGCTGCAACCGATGTTTCTCGCTCAAAGAAAGTAGCCGGCAAAACACCCAATTCATAGAAGCCTCCTTCAGCATTGCCAAAATTAGCCATGTAAACTCCGGACTTCCATTGAGGGCTGGTGCTCAAAACAATCGGATTGCCTTCTTTGATCTCCTCGGGTCGCAACACTGTTTCGTAAACCATCCTTCCCTCCGGATCATCCACTTTTCGGAAAGTTGCTTCAGGATGCGATGCCAGTATCGGCTCCTCCTCACCCGGAGGATTGATCACCTGCAAGCGCAATGCCGGGACCTTCGGCGAATACGCTACAAACTCAGGTGCCAGGCTTGTAAACACTTCCGTCTCCGTCCATTCATTGGGGATTAGAGCCGTTATTTTCACCTTCCTGGATGAACCGTTGGGTAGCGGATAAATCTGAAGGCTGTACTGTGTCGCACTTTGCTTGATCAATAGTGAGGGATCTCTGCGACGGTTCACGATATTTTCATAAATAGTGGAGGCGAGCCAGCGATCCAGTATTTTCGCCCGAATGATATCTTCTTCCACCCAAAGCCACGAATCCGTGACCATTGCCTTTTCGGGCAATTCAAAAAAGTAATTCACTTCCAGGTCAGCCGCCGGGTCGAACACCTGCGTATATTCTCCAGCCGAAAAGACCAGATACATCCCCACTTCTGTGTAAGCTCCCTTGGGCTCGAAAGTAAACAAAGCTTCTTCAATGGTTGCATTGGGGGTTCCCCACCAGGTCTGCGGATCTGTCACCCAATATGAAAACTGGCTGTGGAGCGAAGAAAAAGCGAACAAAAAGAAACATAAAGTGGGAAATGATTTTTTCATGGCAGGTGTGTTGAATGATTCATTTTTTAAACGACAGGGCTTTTCTTTTATTTCTCATTCCGCCTTCGGCCAAAAAGCAAAAGCGCCCGGATAACCGCGGTTTTCGGCGAAATATTTTACCTTTAATTTTTTCAATAAAAAAACAAACAAAAAATGTCACAAAACCCTTGCCCTTCCTGCGGTTCTACTTATGCTTATGAAATGGATGCCCTGATGATTTGCCCGGAATGTGGCCATGAATGGTCTCCTGCAGAAGCGGCAGAGGCTGCCGAATCAGACAACACAACCGTAAAAGATGCCAATGGGAACCCGCTACAAGATGGTGACAGTGTCATTCTGATCAAAGACCTGCCGGTTAAGGGTGCTCCAAAACCTTTGAAGAAAGGCACCAAGGTGAACAACATTCGCCTGGTAGAGGGAGACCACAATATTGATTGTAAAATTCCGGGATTCGGAGCCATGGGGCTAAAAAGTGAGTTTGTCAAGAAAGCCTGACTTGAAAAACACAAGTCCGAAGGGGATGTATAAAACTTATATCAATAGGTTGGCGATATTTGAGGCTCAACAGGCCGTAAATGCCATTTTTCAACAATGAATTGGTTCGGGACGCCTGGATTGCGCCCTTTCAGGGCTTGTGTTTGACCTGAATTGTACGATGGGTTGTCACCAATCGCTGATGAATTTCGCCACCTTCAGGCCTGTGTCAGATTATTATTGCCAAAGGCTAAAGGCCAACTGCAAAGGGTCTTTTCCCCCTTCGTTTACAGTTTGCTATTCACAGTTTATCGTTCACTGTTCACACAAAAAAAGAAACCCCGGGAAGTAATTTTCTTACGACCCGGGGTTAATTCATAAAAGCTCTCATTAGTATATACAGAGATGTAACAACACGACCAATGGTTGGTTCGGATGTTCGATATTTTTTTCAAAAAATCATGATCAACCTGTAAAATACAAATATGCTCCCAAGATAAGCACCATCACTACAACAGAAGCTACTATGTCAAACGTTGAATAACTTGCTTTCACAGCTTCTTTTTGCTCTTTGGTAACCGTTCCCATTGTCAAATTTGCAATCTGTACCTCATTGGGAGCCTCGGTAGCATAACTCACCCCAATCATTACAGCCCCCGAAACGAGGAATATGATCAAACTGTAATATTGGAAGAAGATGTTGTTGATAATCCAGAAAAAGCTTCCTTCTTCATACGCAAAACCTTCCATCAGGGTTACCGGAGTATCAATTGCCAATCGGAACAATCCCATGATAAAGCCTACGATCAAAGCAGCGAGTGCTCCTTTTGCATTCAGGCGCTTATTGAATATTCCAAAGAAAAATACTACAAAAATAGGCGGCGCCAAATACCCCTGCACACTTTGCAAATAGTCGTACAAGCCGCGGCTTCCCTGAATCACAGGAATCCATAACAATCCTATCACTACCATAACTGCCGTAGCAATCCGACCCATGCGTACAAGTTGTGCTTCGGATACGTTGGGCTTGAATTTGGAGTACAGGTCCATGGTAAACAAGGTAGAACTGGCGTTGAAAACACCTGCCAGAGAACTCATCAGAGCCGCCAGCAATCCGGCCACCACTATCCCTCTAATACCTGCGGGAAGGATGGTTGCAACCAGCAAGGGGAACACTTGTTGCGCCTTGGCATTGATGATAGCACCATTGCTGTCCAGCAACTCTGCACTCAAAGAATCAATTTTTCCACTGCTTGCCAGCGCAAAGGTGATGATACCGGGTACGATAAAAATAAACACCGGCAATAACTTGAAAAATGCAGCTGCAATCGTTCCTCTCCTGGCTTCGGTAAGGTTGGCCGCTCCAAGGATGCGCTGTACAATGTACTGATCCGTACACCAGTACCACAGACCTACAATAGGCGCGCAAAACAACATCCCCAACCAAGGGTAATTGCTATTGAAATACCAGGCCATCTCCGTATCGGTCTTCACCGGTGCCCAGGTAGCCTGATACCCTTCGGGTACAATAGGTTTCCATAGGTTAAACATTTCAGACCCGGCAATGCGCTTGAGTTCTGACCACCCTCCGAGCAATTCAAGCCCGTAATAGGTAGTCAGAGCTGCACCCAAAACCAGAATGATGGTTTGCATGGTTTCGGTGTAAGCCACGGCCCGCAAACCGCCCAACATGGTGTACAAACCAGTCAGTACGATCATCAAAATCGATCCAATCCAGAAACTGTCCAATCCCATAAAGTTGACTTCCGGCAGCAAAACCCCAAAAACAATTCCGCCTGCAAAAATTCCCACAGCTACCTTGGTCAATACATAGGCCACCAGAGAAATAATAGACAAAACCCAACGGGACGTTTCAGACAAGCGCTTTTCCAGAACTT
>JALQTV010000276.1 GCA_023268675.1 Saprospiraceae bacterium
AGGGCTGGTGCCTTAGCCCCAACCCTTTTTACATTTAAAAATCCCCAACAATTTTTAGTTGTTGTTAAAAGGATTCTTCTTTTCAGGCAATCCTTCAGGAGCCTTTTCTTTAGGCTTCACATTTCCCTTGATATACAACTGGAAAGGTTCTTCGCTAAGATTGGTATAAACTGTCACACTCTTCTGAAAAGAACCGATGCGCTGAGTATCGTATTTCACCTTGATCTGACCGGTTGCACCAGGCTCGATATGTCCTTCGGGAATTTCAGGAACCGTACAACCACAGCTGCCTCTGGCAGATTTGATGATCAGAGGTTCGTCACTGTTGTTGGTAAAATTAAAAACGCGGTAAGGATCTCCACCTTGCTCAAGTGTACCGTAATCGATGGTAGTTTCCTGGAAGGTAACTTTTTGCTTGGTTTCAGCAGCTTTGGTGCCTACTTCCTGAATTTTGGCAGCATCCAGCCTTTGCTCAAGATTCTGCTTGTCCATTTTTTTTGCTTCGGCTTTCTGGGCCTGACCAAAGGATAGCACTGTCACAGAAAGTAGCAGGGCAAGGGTCCACAATACTTTTTTCATATGTTATCGGATTTTAATGTTTTTAAAAGCACTTTCTAGCCTGCTAAAACACAGGTTCCTTACAAAAGTAAGGCAAATACATCATTTATAAAAGCCGAGAAACAAGCTATGTTCTTAAGAACCTGTTAAACCGGGAATCCTGGAAATGCAGACATGCATCCACAAAGGCTATTTTTTTGCGCAAGCGGCAAAAGAAACCAAAAGACCTGAGGTAAGGTAAAAACGGTTTCTCAAAATTTTTATATCTTTACCCTAAGGCGAAAGAAGTGTCGCCAAATTATATTTTGACAATACAGTTTTTTTGACCAATTATTTTGAGTAAACCAATCCATCCTTAAAATGCTTGATATTTCAATCAACAAACCGGGTCTTCAAAAGAAGCCTTTTCCCCTTAGCAGGGAAGCTGTTTTGAATGATTTCAGAATCAGTTGTATCAGCAGGGAAGTCAGTCTGCTTGCGCGAAAGGAAGTACTCACCGGCAAGGCCAAATTTGGCATCACCGGAGACGGCAAGGAAATCCCTCAGGTGGCTTTGGCTCATTTTTTCAATAAAGGAGATTTCCGCTCCGGTTATTACCGCGATCAGACCCTTATGTTTGCCCTCGGCGTTTCTTCTCCTGAAGATTTTTTTGCGCAGCTCTATGCCGACCCCGAAAACGACCCCTTCTCAGGAGGTCGTCAAATGAATGGTCATTTTGCCACCGCTATGGTAGATCAGGACGGAAACTGGGTCAATCACCTGGATCAATACAACGTTTCTTCAGATGTTTCCTGCACAGCAGGGCAGATGGCCAGAGCACTGGGACTTGCCATGGCATCAAAAAAGTACCGGGAAATCGAAGCGCTTGAAGACAATCAGCTGTTTTCCAAACACGGCAACGAAATTTGTTTTTGTACCATAGGCGATGCCAGTACCTCAGAAGGAGTATTCTGGGAAACCATGAACGCCGCGGGTGTCATGCAGGTGCCTTTGGCAACCTTTGTCTGGAGTGACGGATACGGCATTTCGGTACCTACCGCTTATCAGACCGTAAAAGCCAATATATACAAAGCACTCCAGGGGTTGCAGGGAAGTGAGACAGAAAATGGCCTGGATCTCTACGAAATAAACGGTTGGGACTACCCGTCGCTGGTAATGCTTTTCGGTGAAGCTTTGGAAAAAATGCGCCAAACTCACAGACCGGCACTCTTTCACGTAAAAGAACTTACCCAACCACAGGGTCACTCTACTTCGGGTTCACACGAGCGTTATAAGTCCAAAGAAAGACTGCAATGGGAAAAAGACTACGATTGCATCGTCAAAATGGAAGAGTGGATGCTGGAAAACGACATTGCCAGCACAGAGGAATTGGATGCCATCAAGGCGGAGGCAGTAAAAATTGCCAAGGAAGCCCGCAATCGGGCCTGGAAGGCAGCTACACAACCTACCAATCAGCGCAAACGCGAACTGATGCAAATCCTCAAAGAAATTCCCGGTCACGAAGACATCAAAAAAGAGTTGCAAGGCATTGTCAATCCCAACCTGGCAGAAATGCTGCAACAGGCCCGGCGTTTGTACTATGAAGCACTGGGAGAAGACAACCCCTCCCTCGGTGCCCTGAAACACTGGATGGACAAAGTAAAGGATGCTGCAAAACAGTGGTACCACACCAAATTGTACAGTGAATCCAGGTTTTCAGCGCTCAAAGTACCTGTCATACCTCCGGTATTCAACGACGACGCGCCACTTAAAAACGGCTATGAAATCCTCAACCTGTTTTTCGACCAGGTACTCAAAAGAGACCAGCGGTTCATGGCTTTCGGGGAAGATGTAGGCCAGATCGGAGATGTAAACCAGGGATTTGCAGGATTGCAGCTAAAATACGGAGAACAGCGGGTATTCGACACCGGTATCCGAGAGTGGACCATCGTAGGGCAAGCCATCGGGATGGCCATGCGCGGACTCAGGCCGCTGGCCGAGATACAATACCTGGATTACCTCATCTATGGACTGGAACCTTTGGTAGATGATCTGGCTACCTTACGCTACCGAAGTAACAATCTGCAGCAAGCCCCCGCCATCATACGCACCCGGGGGCACAGGCTGGAAGGAATCTGGCACTCAGGATCTCCCATGGGGATGATTCTCAACAGCATCAAAGGCATCTACGTACTCGTTCCCCGCAACATGACTCAGGCAGCAGGTTTTTACAATACCTTGTTACAATCCGACGATCCGGCCATCGTAATTGAGTGTCTCAACGGCTATCGCCTGAAAGAAAGGATGCCTGAAAACCTGGGTACTTTTACGGTACCTCTGGGAATGCCTGAAGTCCTCAAAGAAGGCCGTGATGTCACCCTGGTAACTTACGGATCCTGTGTGCGCATCGCCAGAGAAGGAATCAAACTACTCGAAAAACAAGGCATTTCCGTAGAATTGATAGATGTGCAAAGCTTGATACCCTTCGACTTGTCACATACCATCGTAAAATCTATACAAAAAACCAACAGAGTGGTTTTCATGGACGAGGATGTTCCGGGCGGAGCTACCGCCTTTATGATGCAACAGGTAGTGGAAGAACAAGGAGCCTATGCTTATCTGGACTCTCCACCGCTTACCCTGACGGCTAAAGCCCACAGGCCTCCCTATGGTTCTGTAGGAGACTATTTCTCCAAACCCAATCCGGAAGATGTTTTTGAAACTGTCTTCCAGTTGGTTTACGAAGCAGAGCCCGGCAGGTTTAAGGGAGCTTTATAAAAATTTGCCCCGGGTTTTATCTGCACGGGGCAAATTCCAACCTTTAATTCTACCTTTATGGTCCTTTGAAAATTACTTTACAACATGATCAGACTGGTTATTCTTGTTGCTCTCTCGTCGCTTGTTTCCCAATTGGCTGTGGCTCAAAGCCCTGTCAAAAGAATAAAATCCGGACCTGTTATAACAGGCTACGGTGACTTTTTTGCAGTAGACAACCTGGACAAGCAAGTAGATACTTCGCTGGTTTACAAAGTAATATTTGACATACCTTCCAGTCCGGAAAACAAAGAACAAGTCAATCCCGGCATCAATACCATAGCCCGCTTCCTTAATATGCATGCCGATGCAGGTGTACCTTTAAAAAACTTGCAAGTGGCAGCCATTGTCCATGGAAGTGCCATCAAAGACATTGTCAACAATGAAGCTTATCGCCAAAGATTTGCAAGCGATAACCCCAATTATCCGCTGATACAACAATTGCACGAGGCGGGAGTGGAGTTTTATATCTGTGGCCAGACAGCGGTCAACCGCAACATCCTGGATCACGAAATAGCCACGCCCGTACAGGTAGCCCTTTCTGCCATGACCGTTTTAATTGAATTGCAAGCTAACAACTATCAGCTGATCAAATTCTGATTTGTCCAACCTTCACAAGTTTTAATCTATAATTATATGG
>JALQTV010000277.1 GCA_023268675.1 Saprospiraceae bacterium
TGGCTACTATATTATACGCAAAAGCCCAGAAAAGGTTTTGTCTGATGGTTAAGAGTGTTTCCCGACTGATGGCCAGTGCGCGGGTAAGCTGCTCCATTCTTCCTCCCATCAGGACCATTTCTGCTGCGTTGATGGCAACCTGAGAGGCATGTCCCAATGAAATGCCAATATTTGCCCTTGCCAGGGCAGCTGCATCATTTATGCCGTCACCGACCATGGCAGTAGGCATTTCAGCAGACCATTTTTCTATTTTTGCAAGTTTCTGACCTGGTGTTTGTTCCGCATGATAAGCACTAATTTGTAAAGCATCCGCAACTTCTTTCACTCTCGCCTGACGGTCTCCGCTCAACATCAGCGTTTCTACTTCTGCTGATTTAAGATAAGCCAGGGTCTCCGCAGCACCTTCAACAATTGCATCTTCAATTGCTACAGCTGCCAGCAATTCGTCATTTCGAGTTAAAAACAGCTGAAATTTATCCTTCAATGAAGACCATCTAGATGGAAGGATACTTGCTGAACCAAACTTATAAACATTGCCGGCCGGATCCGAGGCTTCCATCCCCATGCCTTTGACTTCTTTGATGCTTTCCAGTGGTGCCGGGGTCATTGCGTCCTCAGGTTCCAACCAATTTACCAAAGACTTGGCTATGGGATGAGAGGATTTCTGCTCCAACGCATAAATAAGCTGTTTGATAGGGAATTCATCCGTTTCTGTCACCCAAAAGTCCTTCACTATAAAATCTCCACTCGTCAGGGTACCCGTTTTATCGAAAACAATTCTTTTGATTTCAGCAAACTGTTCCAGTGTTTTTCCTCCTTTCACCAAAACGCCCTCTTTTGCCAATCGCCCCACTCCGACTGAGACAGCTGTAGGTGTAGCCAGTCCCATGGCACAGGGGCAGGAGATCACCAAAACGGCTATGGCATTCATCAAGGCCTGGGTAAAAGACAGTCCAAATGCAAAATGCCCTATCAGGAGCGTCAGTATTGATAAAGTAACCACTACGGGTACAAAGATTGCGCTGATTTGATCTGCCAATCGCTGGATCCCGGGCTTATCCAATTGTGCTTTTTTGACCATTTGAATGATCTGCCCAAGCATGGAAGCATCTCCTGTTTCCGCTACTCTTACCTTTAACCCCCCTCTTACCAGCGTACTGCCACCGGTTACCTGCTGATCTTTTTCTTTTTCAACGGGTATGCTTTCACCGGTCAGAAAAGACTCATCCACTGCCCCCTCTCCTTCCACAACCTGTCCATCTGCGGGAATGGCATCCCCTTCATTAATCAAAATGATGTTGCCTTTTTCAATTTCACTCACATCCAGACTAACGACAGTACCGGAAGGCATCAGTACCCTGGCTTTTTCCGGCCTCAATTTCTCCAAGGCTTCAATAGCAGAATTGGTGCGGCTTACCGCTCTTTCTTCCAACCAATTTCCAAGCAAAACCAGGGTTATAATCGTAGCTGCGGTTTCGAAAAAGATGTAATCCGGTTCATTTTGAATCGTTCCGATGATGCTGTAAACATAGGCAGCAGAACTTCCCAGGAAAATCAAAACATCCATATTGGGATAGCGCTCCTTCAGGGAAGCCCAGGCACTTTTTCCAAAGTGAAATACTCCCATGAGAAAAACGGGCGTACTCAATGCGATCTGAACCCATAACTCGTTAAGAAAATGAAAATGCCAACCCGCCAACATCAATAGGTGGTTGGCAAAAAGAGGAAAGGTCAACAATGCCGAAAAGCCTAATTTTCTGCTGAGCGACCAAAAAGGCTGAGATTGCCCTTCCTCTACAATGGTATAGCCCATTTTGCGAATGCCATTTTTGATACCTTCCAGATCAAGTTCTTCATTTTCATTCACAAAGCTCACCTCTCCCGCCGCAAAATCAACAAAAATATCTTTCATCCCCTTACGGGATAAAAAACGTTCCACTCCTGATGCACAATTCACACAGGTCATTCCATCTACTTCCCATTCAATTTTACCGGTATTATTAGCCATAATTTTCTTTAATTTTAGCAATAATGTAACGTCCAAATTCGCAAAATGGATGTCCAAAAACAACTGATCGGAGAATTTTTATTCTCCTAAAACACTAGATATGCAAGCCATCAAACGTTTTTTTCTATGTCTGATACTGTTCCACTCACTTCCTTCTGGATACGCACAGGTAAGCTTTTCCACTCCTGCTGAAGTCCCAGATCCAAAACAACATGGCGGGGGTTACATCAGCGACCCTGGGGGTATTCTGGAAGAAGCCGACAGAACTGCCATAAACAATCTCATAGCAGCATTAGAAGCTTCCGCTACCGTACAAATTGCCGTAGCGATTTTGCCCTCCATTGGTGAAGAAAACCCAAAGGACTTTGCCACACGCCTCTTTAACGAATGGGGGGTAGGACAATCGGACAAAGAAAAAGGTCTCCTGGTATTGACGGTTATGGATCAAAGACGCACCGAATTTGAGACAGGCTACGGGTTGGAAGCAGTATTACCGGATATTTTGTGTTATCGCATAGGCATGCAGTACCTGGTTCCCAAATTCAAAGAGGAAGCTTATGGGGCTGGCATTCTTGAGGCCATCAAACAATTTAAAATCATCCTTGAAAATCCGGAGCTGGCTGAAGACATTAGATCGGAGCAGCGTTCAAAAAACCGAAAGCCCTTTATCGTACTGAGCATCTATGGCCTTATCACCGCAATCTTACACATTTTTGTCATTGCATGGATCGTGGCACAGTTGAGCAGTCAGCAAGACTTATACAACAAATACATAGCCCTTAGAAAGGTGTATTCTATCTTTTTTTTGATTTTCTTTCCAATGCCTTATGCCTTACTCATGTGGTTTTTGCGCTACAAACTGAAAAGATTGCGTGAAGGCAAGCGCTACAGCAAAATCAGTGGCAAACCAATGATGAAGTTATCAGAAGAAGCTGAGGACAAATTTCTCACCAGGGGGCAGGTAAGTGAAGAAGAAATCGGGTCCGTAGATTATGATGTGTGGGTTGCAGAAGACGATCCGGAAGACATCTTAATTTTGCGTTATGAAAAACGCTGGTCTTCCTTTCAAAAATGCCCCAAATGCCAATACAAAACCTATCATCAGACCCACTCCAGGGTAATTCAAAGGGCTACTTACCACCATTCCGGCAAACAAGAACTAACCTACACTTGCGAAAACTGCCATTATAAAAGCCTTAAAATTATCACCATCCCCAAGAAATCCTCCGGAGGGGGAAGTTCCTCCGGAGGAGGGGGAGGCAGTTCCTGGGGAGGAGGCTCTTCCGGAGGAGGGGGCGGAGGCGTCAGTTGGTAAGATCTATTGCCGCGGTTTGGCGGCAGTGCCTTCCCAATCAGGATCCGCACAACCGGTCCACACCTTGGTTCCTGCGTCAAATTGTATGGCATGTACCCGTCCGAAACGAGCCGGCTGATTTACATTTTTCAGGAAAAATCCTTCTGAAGTTATCTCCTCAAAACTTGCCGGATCCCAGTTGATGCCTTCGTGTGTCTCCACCAACATACTGTCATCCTGGAAATATATCCTTGGAGCTGCCAAAGCCTGATCCAAAGGCATACCCTGGTCTATGACACGACTTACAACCTCTACTACAGCAGGAATGATGAGTGACCCTCCTGCTGCACCCAAGACTAAAAAGGGCTTGCCATCTTTGGTTACGATAAAAGGAGAAATGTGCGAGGCTGCCCTTTGGCCGGGATCAAAAACCCCCAGATACCTTCCCAGCGTAACTGCATAAAGGAAACCCAAACCTGGGCTTGCCACTCTGGAACCCATGTTGGGGCCCAATGACTGAGTAAGTGACACTGTCATCCCGTTTTTGTCTGAAGCTGACAAGTGCGTGGTATGTCCCGATATATGTTTCCATTGCTCCGGCTGTGGGGAAAGATGCCCGGTAGCCGGATTGTTGTTTGATTCTAGGTTGATGTAAGGGAA